>JAFGNC010000605.1 GCA_016927175.1 Gammaproteobacteria bacterium
ATCCCGCTCGGCACGCCGGCCAGCCTGAACGGCAAGATTCGCCAGCTCAGCGTCGCGGAGCTGCTGGCGGAGACGATCCGCCGGATCACGGAGGCGGAGTCCGTCAGCTCGCTGTACCTCGACTGACGCCGGGAGGTCCCGGAGCGAGGTATACCTGCTCGAACGGCCCTGCTATCATGCGCGGCTCTCTGGAGGAACTGCAGTGAGATTCGAGATTCAATGCGAAGCGCGCGACGCGCGCGGCCGCTCGGAGAACCGCCGTCTGCGGCGGCTCGGTAAGGTGCCCGCCGTAATCTACGGCGGCGGCAAGGATGCGAGCGCCGTGACGCTCGACCACAACCTGCTCGAGCGCCACATGAAGCATCCGGCGTTCTATACGAGCATTCTGACGGTCAAGGTCGACTCGGAGACCCACTCCGTCGTCGTCAAGGACGTGCAGCGGCATCCGGCCCGCCCGGAGGTCACGCACCTCGACTTCCAGCGCATCGTGGAGGACGAGGAGATCAATCTGCACGTGCCGATTCACTTCATCGGCGAAGAGGTTGCGAAAGGCGTCAAGGAACAGGGCGGCGTCATGGAGCACCTGGCGACGGACCTCGAGATCAGCTGTCTTCCGAAGCATCTGCCGGAATTCATCGACGTGGACGTTTCCCATCTCGAGATGAACCAGATCCTGCACATGTCGGATCTGAAGCTGCCGGAGGGCGTCAAGCTCGTCGCGCTCGAGCACGACCAGGATCTGCCGGTCGTGACGGTCAGCCAGCCGCGGCGCGAGGAAGTCGAACCCGAAGCCGAAGGCGTCGAAGGCGAAGCTCCCGAGGCCGTCGAGCCGAGCTCCGAAGAATAGTCCCGTGGCGGCGCCGCGCGCGCCGCCTGCCCTCGCCGCCCGTGCCGCCGGCCGAGAAGCGCGATGCAGCAACAACTCGATCTGATCGTCGGGCTCGGCAATCCGGGGCGGGAATACCAGCTGACGCGGCATAACGCCGGCTTCTGGTTCGTCGACCTGCTCGCGCGCGCGGAAGGCGCCGAGTTCCGGCAGGACAAGAAGCTGCTCGGCGCGACGGCCGAGGTGTCGATCGCCGGGCGTCGCGTGCGGCTGCTGAAGCCGCTGACGTACATGAACCTGAGCGGCCAGTCGGTCGGCGCGGCCGTCAATTACTACAAGCTCGAGCCCGAGCACGTGCTCGTCGTGTACGACGAGATCGATCTGCCGGCGGGCCGCGCCAAGTTGAAGCTCGGCGGCGGGCATGCCGGCCACAACGGCGTACGCAGCGTCGCGGAGCATATCGGCTCGCAGTTCTGGCGGCTGCGCATCGGAGTCGGCCGTCCGGCGCCGGGGCGCAGGGACGAGGTCGTGAACCACGTGCTGCGGCGGGCGTCGGCCGACGAGGAGCAGCTGGTGATCGACACGATCGCCGACGCGATCGGCCTTCTGCCGGTATTCATCGAGCAGGGCGCCGAGCGGGCCAGAACGCAGCTGCACAGCCGCAAGCCGCCCGGGAACGGCGACAGCGGCGAGAGCGGCGACAACGGCGGCGCGTAGCCGCGGCCCGCGACCGCTGTCGCGCGCGCCTCGGCGGCATCACATCGGCGGCATCACAGGAGAGCAAGCTTCCAATGGGTATCAAATGCGGCATCGTCGGCTTGCCGAACGTCGGCAAATCGACTCTGTTCAACGCATTGACCGCCGCTGAAATTCCGGCCGAGAACTATCCGTTCTGCACGATCGATCCCAACGTCGGCGTCGTCAGCGTGCCGGATCCGCGGCTCGCGGCGCTGGCCGGGATCGTCGAGCCGGAGAAGGTCGTGCCGACGATCATCGAGTTCGTCGACATCGCGGGGCTCGTCGAGGGTGCGTCGAAGGGGGAAGGGCTCGGCAACCAGTTCCTCGCCCACATCCGCGAGACGCACGCGATTGCGCACCTCGTCCGCTGCTTCGTGAACGACGACATCACGCACGTCTCCGGCCGCGTCGACGCTCTGCACGACATCGAGATCATCGACACCGAGCTGATGCTGGCCGATCTCGAGACCGTGCAGCGCAACCTGCAGCGGGCCGAGCGCAACGCCAAGACGAACGAGAAGGCGGCCGTCGTCCGCCGCGACTCGCTCAGGAAGATCTCCGAGTGGCTCGAGGCCGGCAAGCCGGTCCGCAGACTCGAGCTGAGCAGGAGCGACGAGGAGGTCCTGAAGGAGCTGCACCTGCTCACGTCGAAGCCCGTCATGTACATCGCGAACGTCGACGAGGGCAGCGGCGACGACGGCCCCGAGGTCGAAAGAGTCAGGGCGCACGCCGCCGAGGAAGGCGCGGAGGTCGTAGTGATCTCGGCCGCCATCGAGGCGGAGATCGCCCGGCTGCCGGACGAGGAGCGGGCCGAATTCCTGAAGGATCTCGGGCTCGAGGAGCCGGGCTTGAACCGGGTCATACGATCGGCGTACCGTTTGCTCGGACTGAAGACGTTCTATACGGCGGGGCCGAAAGAGGTGCGGGCATGGACCGTGCGGAAAGACGCCACGGCCCCGGAAGCGGCCGGTGCGATCCACACGGACTTCCAGCGGGGGTTCATCCGCGCCGAGGTCATCGGCTACGACAGCTTCATCGCGCGCCGTGGCGAGCAGGGCGCGCGGGAGGCGGGCGAGCTGCGCCTCGAAGGCAAGACCTATGTCGTTCAGGAAGGGGACGTGATTCACTTCCGCTTCAACGTCTGACGGGCCGGTCCGGCGCTCGAGCCTCTTCGGCTTCGACGCCGTTTTTTCGCGCTGCCGCCGAGCCATTCGCAGGAAGCCATCGATGGAAGCACTTCAAGATTTCCCGCCGATCGTCGCGTTGATCCTCGGGCTCGTGCTGCTCGCGTGGCTCGTGCTCGTATTTCTCGTGCCGTTCATGATCGAGGGCATCAGACAGTCGACGCGCAGGACATACGAAGAGCTCGCCGCGATGAACGACAAGCTCGACCGGCTCAACGCGGCGCTGACACGCGGCGTGCCGGGCGATATCGGGCCGCCCCACGGCGAGCCGCGGGTAACGCCGGGCAGAACCGAGCCGCGCGGCCGGCGCGAGCCGACCATCTCCGACACCTCGCCGGGCAGAGACCCGCGCCGCGACCGGCGAGAGCC
>JAFGNC010000606.1 GCA_016927175.1 Gammaproteobacteria bacterium
GCGGCGCCGCGTCAGAACCTGAACAGCAGGGCGACGTTGAGGCTTTGCGTGTCGACGCCGTCGTCGGTGTCGAACCACTCGTACTCGCCTCGAATCGACAGACGACGCAGGTCGAACTGGATGCCACCGACCGCGGTCAGCCCGTCGTCGGCGTCCTCGCCCATCGCGGTCTGCACCTCGTCCGGGGTCTGAAAACGCTGGTACGCATCGAGAGTGGCGTCGAAGTAACCGATACCGCCGAACATGTTCACGTTGGAGAAAGGCGCCAGCGCCACGAATCGCAACGTCGCGATCTCGTACTCGCCGCCGACCTCGAAGGACACGGTACCCGACGGATCGAAGAACTCGAAGCGCTCCTTGAACGTGCCCGTTCGGCCCCAGCTCCCTTCGACCGCGTAGACGCCGCGGAACTGATAGCCGGCCAGCAAACGGTATGCGGTCGTGCTGTCGGATACGCCGACACCGAGGTTCTCCCCGTCCTCACGGTAGCTGAACGAGCCTACGGACGCACCGAGATAAGGCCCGCCCGACAGGTACTGCGCCTCGGCCCCGCCGGCCAGGCACAGGAACACGAGGACGCCGCTGACATAACGCATGCAAAGCTCCCGCCGGACAAGGCAGACGCAGCGTAGCTCCCTGCGTGACCGACTACAAGTTAGCAGGTGCAAAGTTGTGAGCTCGCGGCCCTACTCCGGCGGATAGGTCACGCGCGCTCCGTCGACCCGCGCGAACGGGGTGAGTTTGCGGGGCCGGCTGGCTTTCGGGCCCATGACGTCGACGACGTCGACGCCGCGAACGAGCAGCGCGTCGCCGACCAGCGAACGGTGACAGCGCCACGGCACGGCCTCGGCGCACATGATGGCGGCGCGCCGCTTTGCTCCCGTTTCGACCAGTTCCTCAACCGCGAGCTGGAATTCCTCGGTCTGCATGTGGTCGGCGTAGCCGCGGAAGGATTCGTTGCGCCAGCCGGTGTTGATCGAGTCCTTGGACGGGCGCCGGAGCCCGCCCAGGCTCTTCATGTAGCGATACTCGATGCCGGCCGCATCGAGGCTTTCCGCCAGACTCTGCTGGCCGAACTGCGGGTTCCTGCGCGACTTCGGCACCGTGCGGATGTCGACCAGCACCTCGATGCCGTGCTCGCGCAGCAGCGCGATGAACTCCTCGATCGGCCGCGTCGAATGCCCGATCGTGTAGATCGTCTCCGTCACAACCGAGCCCGTGCCGCGTTCTGCGCGGTGTTACAGCCCCGAGATCTTCCTGTTCAGATCGTACTTCGTGTCGGTCACGATGGCCTCGAGGACCTCGACGCGCTCCTGAAGCCTCCGGACCTGCTGCCTGAGCGCCGCGTCGGCGACCTCTGCACTGTCTTTGGCGGCCGCGGCAATGCGCGCCGCCTCGGAGCGATAGCGGAAATAGTGGATCACGAAGATGCCGATCAGAAACGGTGCGCTGACCGTCAGCATCACGAACAGCAACTCTCTCATGGCCTACTCCCCGCTCCGTCAAAGCCCGCAGCCGCTCGTCGGCCGCTATCCTATCCTGCCGCCCGCCCGCCGCCGTTGCAATGTGCCGGAGCCGCCGCGGGAGCGGCGTTGCAACGGCCGCCTCGCACGCGGCCGGCCGATGCTCGGCCGGCTGCGTCGACGTCCGGCGGCGCCCTGCGCGCAGCGGGAGCGGTGCAGCTCCCGTCGCGTTGCGCGTCAACGGAATCGAGCTTAGCAGGCGATACCTATTGCCGCCAAGTATCTGGCGCCCCGTCATCGAGGGCGGCGCGAGGAGTCACTCCGATCCGGCGAAGGCGGCCAGCGCCGGCCCGGTCAGCCGATAGGTGGTCCACTCCGACAGCGGACGCGCGCCGGCCCGCTCGTAGAAGCGGACGGCGGGTTCGTTCCAGTCGAGCACCGCCCATTCCACGCGGCCGCAGCCCCGTTCCACCGCCAGTCCCGCGACGTGCCGCAGCAGCGCCTTGCCGATCCCGACTCCGCGGTGCTGCGGTTGCACGTAAAGGTCCTCCACGTACAGCCCCGGGCGACCGAGGAAAGTCGAGAACGTGTGAAAGAACAGGACGAAGCCCGCGTCCGTGCCGTCGCGGCTCGCTATGACCGCTTCGGCGACGCGCCGGCCGCCGAAAAGCGAGCGGGTCAACGTGTCCGCGTCGGCGACCACCTCGTGGGACAGGCGCTCATAGTCGGCCAGCTCCCGGATGAATCGAAGCAGCACGGGCACGTCGGATTTCGCGGCCGCTCTGAGCGCAAGCTGGCCGCCTGCGTTGGTCGAGGTCATAGGTCACTTCCCCAGCAGATGGAAACGCATGAAGGTCAGCATGCAGCGGATCGCCTCGCGGGAGGACTCCTCGTCGTGGAACAGGTCGAAGCCGTGCGGCGCATCGGCAACGTTCATCAACGTGACGGGCTTGTTCGCCGCGAGCGCGAGCGCGGCGAACCGGTCGATCGAAGCATTGATGCCCGGGATCCCGTCCTGCCCCGCTCGGGCGACGAACAGCGGCACGCCTGCCGGCAGGGCATCGACGCTGTTGCCGGCGCAGGGATTCACGAAGCCCCAGGTTCGCGCCGCCGCCGCGACCGTCTCGTCGCCCTCCTCGTCGAGCATGAAGCCGTAGCAGAGCACCGCGCATTTCAGTCGCTCTCCGTGCGGCCCCATCAGCATCGCCAGCGCGTTCGGCACGTTGCCGGAGCAGGCGAAGAGCCCCAACCGGTCAGGGTCGATGCCGAGGACCGGATCGTTGCGGAGGACGTGCTCCAGCACGGCCCGCGCGTCTGAAGCGGGATCGCAGTTCGTGTAAGTGACCGCGGCCAGGCCGGATGCCGCGATCAGCTCCGCCCACGATACGAGAGGCGCCGTCTCCTTCGGCTTCTTTCCGATCTGCGCCTCGAGCTGCGCATCCGGATAGCCGGCGACGAACAGGACGGCGGGAATCTGACGGTGCCGCTCGGACACGGGCGGGTAGCGAATGTCCAGCGTCTGTTCCCCCGCATCGCTCCTCAGGTAGACGATGTCCCGGCGCAGGATCACGGACTCCGATCCGGGCACGCTCAGCACGACGCGTGCGCGCTCGATCGTCTTCTCGTCCATCGGCGTCTCCGAACTGGTGCAACGCAAAAAAACGAAGCCCCCGCGGCAGCGCCGCGGGGGCTTCGTCGTGCGGCCGGTCGCGGACCCTCGAGGCGCTGGCTCCGACGAGCGTGCAACTGGAGAAGACGATGATATGCCGGCGCGCGCGAGACGGTCAAAAAGGGCGGCAGCCGATGCGGCAGCGCGCCCGAAGCCGTTCGACCGCCCTTGCGGCACGTGCCGTCGGGGATGCTCCGATCTTGTGAGTGAAAGCTCTGCCCCGTCAGAATGACGTGACCGTTCCGCTCGCCGTTGAAGCGCCAGGCGGAACGCGGCGCCCTTCCCGTTACAGGAACATCGAAGACCCAGCGCCCGTATGAGCTCGACCGCCGATGACCGTCCGACTCCGGGTAAGCGCCGAGCCGTGCTGTCCCTGACGGCCGTCCTGTGCCTGCTGCTGATCGGCTTCGTCGACTACTACACCGGGCCCGAGATCGCGTCGCTGCTGTTCTACGTCGCCGCGGTCGCGCTCGCGGCCTGGACGAGTGCCGATCTGCGCATCGCCGTCGCCAGCGGCGTGCTGGCCGCGCTGGTGTGGGCGGCGGCCGAGTGGCTGTCGAACGACTCGTCGCCGCAGGCCGTGCTGCTGTGGAACGCGGCGAGCCGCCTCGTGATCTTCTGCGGCACCGGCATTCTCTTCTGGAAGCTGAAGAGAGCCCTCGACCTCGCGCACGGACTGGCGCGAACGGATTACGTCACCGATCTGCTGAACGCCCGCGCGTTTCACGAGCTCGCGAAGATCGAGATCTCCCGCGCACGGCGATACCACCGTCCGCTGACCGTCGCGTACTTCGATCTCGACGACTTCAAGAGCGTCAACGACCGTTACGGCCACACGCGCGGCGACGCGGTGCTGCGCACCGTCGGCGCCACGCTGCGCGCGTCCCTTCGTCAGAGCGACACCGTCGCCCGAATCGGAGGCGACGAGTTCGTCTTGCTGCTGCCCGAGGCGGGCTACGAGCAGGCACGGGAGGTTCTCGCGAAGCTGCAGTCGGCGCTGACGGACGCGATGGCGAGCATCGGCAACGGCACGACGGTCAGCATCGGCGCCGCGGTCTTCGACGTTCCGCCGGCCGACGTCGACGCGCTGATTCTGGCGGCCGATGCGATGATGTATCGAGCCAAGACGGACGGGAAGAACCGCTTCAGGATCTGCGTGGAGAAGCCGGCGGTCGAGCCGCGCCGCAGCTGGCGCGGCCCGCCGGCTTCGGGCTGATCGAAGCGCTCGGGCCGTGTCGGTCTGCCCGTATTGCCGCCGCTTCCCGCCGTCTGCTAGCGTCGACGGCTGATCCGACGCGACGCGGATACCTTTCGAGAGGATGATGCCGGATAAGCGTTTCAGAACGACCACGGCCGCCGCGGCCGCCGCGATACTCGCGCTGCTCGTCGTGCTGGCGGGCTACGGGCTGCGCTCCGCCACGGAAGGCCCCGCGGCCGGAAAAGCCCGCGAATCCGCGCAGGACGGACCGCGCGCGTCCCTCGCCGAGCCCGATCCCGACGCGCAACCGCTGACATACGATGTCGAATATCCCGGAATCGGCTACTCGACGACGGCGCCGTCCGACCGGGTAGCCGATCTGATGCGCCGGCTCGAGTCCGGCGAGGCGCGCCTCGCGCTTGGCGAGGAGCGCGGCTGGCTCGACTCACTGCTGCGCGAGCTCGACATCGCCCCGGATTCGCAGGTGCTCGTATTCTCGGCGACCAGCCTGCAGACGGGCAGCATCCGCGCGTCGTCGCCGCGCGCGATCTACTTCAACGACGATACGTACGTCGCCTGGGTGCAGGGCGGCGGACCGATCGAGATCGCGTCGATGGACCCGAAGCTCGGGCCGGTTTTCTACACGCTGACGCAGGCCGAAGGCGCCGACTTCGAGCGCCAGACCGGCCGCTGCCTGCGCTGCCACGATTCCGTGTCGCTGTCGGGCGGCGGCGTGCCCCGCTTCATCGTCGGCTCCGGCTACATCGGCACGCGCGGCAACATCGTGGCTCACGAAGGCTGGATCCTGACGAGCAGCAGGACGCCGCTGCGCTCGCGCTGGGGCGGCTGGTACGTGACCGGCCGGCACGGCGACCAGGTCCATCTCGGCAATATCGTCGTCCGCAACGTCGCGGATCTGCAGGAGATCGACGAGCTTCGGATCGGCAACATCGACGACCTGGACGGGCTCGTGGACACGAGCCCGTACGCCTCCGGCGGCAGCGACATCGTCGCGCTGCTGGTCCTGCAGCATCAGATCGACGTGCAGAACGAGATTGCGCGCGTCAACTTCGAGCTGCGCGGCGGCGGAGACGGCTCGTCCGCGGCGGCGGACGTCGCCGGCGTCGTCGAGCCGCTCGTCGAGGCCATGCTTTGCGTCGGCGAGGTCGGCCTGACCGAC
>JAFGNC010000607.1 GCA_016927175.1 Gammaproteobacteria bacterium
AACGCAGCGAGCCGCCACTCCAGGCATGGCTTGCCGACTGCTCACTTCAGCTCGAATACCCAGACCGCTGAACTGCGCGTCGCCGGCAGCGGAATCTCCGGCGTCAGCCGCGGAAACGACGCGACCTGAGCGCCGCCGTAGCCGACGACCATCGCAATGTACTGCGTGCCGTCGACCTCGTAGCTGACCGGGTTCGAGTTCGGCACGTCGTTGAGCCGCACGCGCCACAGCGCTTCACCGGTCGCGTCGTCGTAAGCCGTGAGCCATCGGTCGAGCGCGCCGGCGAACACCAGCCCGCCCGCGGTCGCCAGCACGCCGGTGCTCTGCGGCGCACGCTGCCGCTCGGTCCAGAGCGTTTCGCCGCTCGCGACGTCGATCGCCTGAATCCGGCCGTAACGGCCGTCGCTGTCCGGGCGCGGCCGCAGGCGCCATTGATAGCCGGACGACAACGCGGCGTTCTCGCCTTCGGGCACCGGGACCATATCCATGCAGGTCTCGACGGCCGGCACGTAGAGGATCCCCGTCTCGGGATTCAACGCGCTCGGTATCCAGCTGCGGCCTCCGCCTGCGTGCGGGCAGATCGTCTTCGTGCGCCTGTCGGCGCCGGCATCGGGCAGCAGCGACTCGTCGAGCAGCTTTGCGCCGGTCTCGCGGTTCGCACCGAGGATCAGGTTCTGCAGGCCCATGTCGAACGAGAACAGATACTCGCCCGTCGCCGCGTCGAGCGCGTCGTGAAAGCCGCCCTTGCCCGCGGTCACGAGCACGCGCCGCGGCATGCCATCGATCTCGATATCGGTGACGGTCCGCTCGAACGCCCAGTCGAGATCGAACTGGTCGTTCGCTACGTGCTGGAAATGCCACGCGATACGGCCCGTCTCCGGCTCGAGTGCGACGGTCGAGTTCGTGTAGAGCGCGTCGTTGGTGATGCCGGACTGCCTGACGGGCGTCAGCAGAGGCCCCGTATCGTAGGTCGGCGCGGGACCGATGTACGCAAGCCCCGTGCTCGGGTCGAAGCTGCCGGACGTCCAGATCGTGCCGCCGCTGCGCGCCTCCCACGGCAGAGCGTTCCAAGAGTCGCCGCCGGGCTCGCCGGGCCGGGGAATCGTGTTGAAGCGCCACAGCGGCTCGCCCGTCTCGGCGGCGAAGGCCTGGAGAAACGCGCCGCCGTGCCTGCGCCCGTCCGTGCCCTGCATGACGACGCCGCGGGCGACGAGCGGCCCGCCGGTCATCCTCGGGGTGTCTTCGAGCGCGCGGTCCCACACCACGTTGCCGGTCATCGCGTCGAGCGCGACGACGTGGCCGTCCGACGTTGCCGCATACAGTTTGTCGCCGTAAATCGAGATGTTGCGCTTGACGCTCGGGTTCGTGCCTTCCGGCAGCTCGCGCGCGTAATGCCAGAGCTCGTCGCCGGTTGCAGCGTTCAGCGCCTGGATGTGGTCGCCGTAACTGTGCACGAACATCACCCCGTCGTGCACCAGCGGCGTCGATTCGTTCGGACCGGGCGGCAGGCTCAACGTCCAGGCGACACCGAGGCTCGAAACGTTGTCCTTGTCGATCTGGTCGAGTCGGCTGAAGCCGAGCGACTCGTAGTCGCCGCGCCAGTGCAGCCACGAGCCCGCCGGAGGGTTCTCGAGCAACGCGTCGGTCGGAGGCCTGAAGTCCGCAAGCGGATCGGCCGGCGCGGGCCATTCCGGCAACACGACGCCGTCGGCAAAAAATCCGCCCGGTCCCGAGCTTCTCATGCGCGCCTGCATCGAGTTGCGCTCGCCGACCGGCACGAAAAGCGCCGCCAGCGCCTCGGTCCCGGACGGCAACGGCTGATCCGACGCCGGTGCGCCGTTGACCTCGAGGATGTAGGCGAGCAGGTCCGCGTAGGTTTCCCTCGAAAGCTGCCCCGCCCGATCGGGCGGCATCGTCGTGCGGACCTGAGTGAACAGCCGGTCCATCGAATGACCGGCCCAGCGATCGCGAAAGCGGCTGCCGGTCAAAGGCTGCGCGAAAGGCCCGCCCGCGAGATTTTCGCCGTGACAGACGACGCAGCTTCGTTCGTACTCGGCGCGGCCGCGGGCGGCCTGCTCGGCCGTGAACGGGGCGGGCGCGGGGGGCGGTGCAGGCGCCTGCGCGTTCGCGGCGAGCGGCAGCGCGAGAACCGCCAGCACGGCGAGCGGAAGCTCGCGGTGCTCGATGCAAGGCCGAGTCGGGTCGTTCATGTCGTTCTCCCTCCGGGTACCGCGGACATTAAGCCTCGAGCCTCGGGCTTGCAAACCATCCCGACGCCGGGTTGTTATACTCTTTGGCTCTCGCTGCAAGTGCAGCCGCTTACGAAACGAACGAGAATGTCAGTGCCATCGGGCGCCGTGTTCTCGCTCCGGAGGCGATCGCTACCCTAATCAATTCGGGGACGGAAACCATGAAATTTACCTTGAGCGTCAACGGCGAGAGCCGCGGCGTGGACGTCGACCCGCGAACCCCGTTGGTATGGGTGCTGCGCGACGACCTCGATCTGAAAGGCACGAAGTTCGGCTGCGGCATGAGCCTGTGCGGCGCCTGCACCGTGCACGTGGACGGCCGGCCCATCCGTTCCTGCGTCACGCCGGTGTCCGAGGTTGCCGACGCGTCGATCACGACGATCGAAGGCATCGGCGCGACGCCGGTCGGCAGCAAGGTGCAGACGGCGTGGCTCGACGTCGACGTCGTGCAATGCGGCTACTGCCAGGCCGGACAGATCATGTCCGCGACCGCGCTGCTGCGGCAGAACAAGAATCCGTCCGATGCCGAGATCGACAGCTACATGCAGAACCTCTGCCGCTGTGGCACGTACGTCCGTATCCGCGCCGCGATCAAGTCCGCGGCCCAGGCCCTGA
>JAFGNC010000608.1 GCA_016927175.1 Gammaproteobacteria bacterium
CTGAGCGGTTTCAGCGATCGTCGCCGCGCAGCGTGCGCACGAGCAGCTCGAGGTTTGCGGCGCTGGCTTCGCGCGCCGGTACCGGTGCGCCGATGCGCAGGTCCACGCGCGCGAGCAGCCGGCCCGGAATGTGGCGCAGGCCGTCGGCACGCCTGCTGTGGCTGAACCAGCTGCCCCACATGCCGCACAACGCCATCGGGATGACCGGAACCGGCCGCCGCTCGATGATCGCTTCGATGCCCGGCCGGAATTCGTGAATGTCGCCGTCGCGCGTGATCGCGCCTTCGGGAAAGATACAGACGAGGTTACCGTCCGCGAGCTCGGCGTCGATGCGGTCGAACGCTTCCTCGAGCAGCGCGGCGTTTTCGCGGGCGGGGGCGATCGGTATCGCTTTGGCGGTGCTGAACAGGAACTTGAGCAGCGGGATCTCGAAGATCCGGTAGTACATGACGAAGCGTGCCGGCCGGCGAATCATGCCGCCGATGATCAGCGCGTCGGCATAGCTCACGTGATTGCAGACCAGCACCGCCGGCCCCTCCCGCGGAATGTGCTCCAGCCCGACGGCGCGAAGGCGATACAGGAGATTCACGAGCAGCCAGACGAGGAACCGGATCAGGAACTCCGGGAGCAGGGTGTAGATGTAGGCGGCGACGGCCGCGTTCAGCAGCGCGAGCACGAGGAAAAGCTGCGGGATCGAAAACCCGGCTTCGAGCAGTGCGATCGCCAGGATCGCCGCCGTAACCATGAACAGCGCATTGAGGATGTTGTTCGCGGCGATGATGCGTGACAGCTGGGAAGCCTCGGCACGTTCCTGCACCAACGCATACAAGGGAACGCTGTAGAACCCGCCGAAAGCCCCGAGCAGCGCAATGTCGAGGAGCACGTGCAGGCTCCCGGGGCGCGCGAGAAACGCGCCGACCGAGGTCACGGCCTCCGCTTGTGCCGCGGGCTGTGCGAAGTACAGGTCGATTGCGAACAGGCTCAGGCCGATCGATCCGAACGGCACGAGGCCGAGCTCTACCCGGCGAGCCGACATCTTCTCGCAGAGCAGGGAGCCGATGCCGACGCCCACGGCGAACGCGACCAGAAGCAGCGTCGTGACCTCCTCGCTGCCGTTCAGGACGTTGAGCGTGTACGCGGGAATCTGGAGGGTGACGGCGGAGCCGTAGAACCAGAACCAGGAGATGCCGAGGATCGAAAGGAACACGCTGCGTTCGCGGCGCGCGTACCCGACGATGCGCCAGGTCTCGGTCCATGGATTGAAGCGGAGTCGGAGATCGGGATCGGCGGCCTTCGTCAGGGGAATGCCGCGGCTCGTGAGCCAGCCCAGCACCGAGATTGCGATGAGCGTGCCGGCGAGCAGCGTCTCGTCGCCGTCACCCGCCGCCACCGCCAGCCCGCCGGCTATGAGGCCGAAGATGATCGCGAGATAGGTGCCGCTTTCCACGAGCGCGTTGCCGCCGACCAGCTCGGAGCTGTCGAGCTGCTGCGGCAGATACGCGTACTTGACCGGGCCGAAGAGCGTCGATTGCGTGCCCATGAGGAACAGCACGAACAGGAGGACGACATAGCTCTCGGCGATGAACGCGAAAGCCGCGAGGACCATCAAGGCAATCTCCAGCAGCTTGATTCGCCGTATGAGCAGCGACTTCTCATACTTGTCCGCGAGCTGCCCGGAGGTCGCCGAGAACAGGAAGAAAGGCAGGATGAACAGGGCGCCGGCGACATTGGCGAGCGTCGAGGCGTCGAGGCCGGCGATCTGCACGCCCTGGAAGGTCATCAGAATGAGAAGACCGTTCCGGAAGACGTTGTCGTTGAAAGCTCCCAGGAACTGCGTCGCGAAAAACGGCGCAAAACGTCTCTGACCGAGCAGCGTGAACTGCGAATTCGACAACCCCGGGCCCGTCCCCCCGACCGATGAGCCGCGCCACTATAACAAAGCGGGAGGTGAGCCGACCTGCGTCACGTCGAAAATGCGAACCCGTGCGCAAAGCGGGACGCAGCGGGTGATACCATCCACGTCATCGGAACGAGCGGCCGGCGGCGTGCCTGCATGGGCGATACAGCGACAATTCTGCACCTCACTCTCGCGTTGTGCGCGTTCGGGTGGCTCGTCGGCTGCGCTGAGGATCCGCTGCCTCCATCGGTCGAGGCGTTCATGGAGGATCCGATCCTGCTGGACGCGACGATGGTGCGTTGTGTCGCGAACCGGAATGCGATCAATACCGAGCCCGAGTGCGTGAATGCGCGTGAAGCGGTCGAGCGCCTCGCCGCGGCCGAGGAGAAGGCGCGCAGGGCAGAGCTCGAAGCCGAATCGGCGCGCAAGCGGGAAGCGCTGCGCCGGTCGCGGGAAGTTGCGGACGAAGCGCGGAGGTTGGTCGAGGAGGCCGAGCGCCGGCGGCGCGAGGCCGAGCTTCTCGGTTTCGATCCCGCGGCAGGCGATCCGGCCGACCCCGCTTACGCGGAGCTCGAGGCGGTCGACGTGCCGGGAGGCAACGCGCCGGCCGCCCTCACGGAGGAGGCACCGCAGTCGACGCCGGAGACGGGCACGGAGCACCTGGCCGGCGGCGAAAAG
>JAFGNC010000609.1 GCA_016927175.1 Gammaproteobacteria bacterium
CTGGCCGCCGATGGCACACCACAGCAGCGGCGCCAGCACGACGCTGCGCGGCAGCGGCGCCGTCGCGGTCCAGAGCAGCCCGATCGTGAAGATCGTCGTCGGGCACGGCACGCCGAAGGTCGGCGTCGCCGGAAAGCGGTGGCCGAGCGCAGAGCCGATCGCCGGATAAACCACCAGCGCGTACAGGACCAGGATCGCAGCAAGCCAGCCGCGCAGATCGAGCCGGAACGCGAACGTGACGGCCTGCCGCCGGACGACGAGCCACAGCAGCAGACCCGCTTCGCTCAGGAAAGCCGCCGCGAACAGGAACGCGAGCGGGTTGATCCTCGCGAAGTGCCACAGATGGTAAGCGACGGCAGCCCATGCCCACAGCAGCCCAAGCAGAACGCCGACCCAGCGATTCCTGTCGGCGTGGCCGGATGCGAGCAGCACCAGCACTGCGAATCCGGCCGCTTCCAGAATCCACTGCATCGGCCAGACCGTCTCGTTATAGGCGGCGAAGACGGCGAAAAACTCCTCTACGGAAAACGATAACGTCGGCATCGTCGAAGCTCTTCACCGTGCGGTTCGTCGGCGCGGTCGGTGCCGCCGGGCGTCATTTCCGTCCCGGGCGCGGTGCGCCGGCTCGCCGATACTGGACGATACCATCGCGCGGCAGTTAACGTGAGCCTCGGTCCCCACAGCGAAGGCGTTGCGGCCGACGACTTTCGGTCGCGGAGGAGGAAGAAGCATGCGTTTCCACCAGCCGTTCCTTTGCCTGCCGGCCTTGCTGGCCTGCGCGGCGGCCGCGCAGGACGATCCTGCTGCCCGGTCTCAGCCCGACACCGAGCTCGGCATCTACACTCCCGAGCAGCACGAGCTCTACGACGGCCGCTTCGTGATCCGCGGCACCCGCGTCTATCAGGTCGGCACGCTGAACGATCGAGCGCCGTGGGATCACATGGGCAATGACGCGTCCAACGTCCGCCCCGTGCACGGCGAGATCCTGCTCGACGTCAACGAGATCGACGACACGGGCATGTTCCGCGCGGAGCTTCAGCTTCCGGAGGGGCGATACGTCGTGGAGCTCGATCGTTTCCACGAGTTCTCGCCGTGTCAGGACGGCGGCATTGCCGCGTATCTGTTCGAGCACGGCAACGCCGGGTGCGGAGACGCGAACTGGCCGAAGAGTCTGCTGTACGTCGCGGGCTGGGGCTACGGTCACGCCACGCTGAACGGCGAGACACTGTACGAGGATTACGAGATCCATTTCATGGTCACGCAGGGAATGCGCGATCGCGACACCCTCGAGGTCATGCTGGAGCCGAGCGGCGGCGAAGCGGGTGCCGTGAATCCCGCAGCGCAGCAGCTCGACTTCTACATTCGAAGCCCGGAGCGCAACGACGCCAACCATCCGGACCGGGAAGTCTTCGATCATTTCTTCGCGATGGAAGTGACCTGGCGCTAGGAGGAGTGTGCATGGATCTTGGACTCGACGGACGCGCGGCACTGATCACCGGCGCGAGCAAGGGCATCGGCAAAGCCATCGCGCGCGGCCTGGCCGAAGAGGGTGTCGACCTCGCGCTGATGGCCCGCACGGGACCGGTGCTCGAGTCCGCGGCGGCGGAGATTGCTGCCGCCACCGGTGTCCGCGTGCTGGCGTTGCCGACGGACATCCGTGACGCCGGCGCCGTCAACGCCGCCGTCGAGCGCGCACGCGCGGAGCTCGGCACGATTCACATTCTGGTCAACAATGCGGGCGGTCCGATCAAACGGCCGGAGCGCCAGATCACGTGGCCGGATTCCGACTGGCTCGACGACGTCGACACGAAGACGCTCGGCATGCTGCGCGTGACGCAGGCGCTGCTGCCGCACATGCCGACTGACGGCACCGGCCGGATCGTCAACATCAGCGGCATCGCGAGCGTCAGCGTGCTGACCAACGCGCTGACGCACGGCCTGAACAATTCGGCCATGAATCACGTCACGTCCTATCTGGCCGCGGACCTTGCGGCCGCGCGGATCACCGTGAACGCCGTGATTCCCGGCCTGATCGCCACCGAATGGCGGGAGACGTGGGCGGAGAATGCCGCGCGGCAGCGAGGCGTGAGCCGGGAGCAGTTCCTCGAGCGGACCTGTGCGGACTGGGGCATCGTCGCGCAGCGCTGGGGAACGATGCAGGAAGTCTCGGATGCCGTGGTATTCCTCGCTTCCGACCGCGCGAGCTACATCAACGGCGCCAGGTTGACCGTCGACGGCGGCTATTCGATCAACGTGCGCGGCTGATCCCGATCTCCCCGCAGCTCCACCACGGGGCTCGTGCGGAGCTCCGTTAGCGCCGCGCCGCCGCGAGCACGCGCCGCATCCGCGCCAGCACGTCCGGCGTCGGCACGTCCTGCGCGCCGAGAACGAGCAGCTCGAAGTTCGACGCGAGGATCTCCTCGGGATGGATGATGTAAGAGGTATTGCGTCCGATCTGCTCGAACAGCTCTTCGACGTCGCCGACCGACACCAGAACGGGCGCGCCGCCGCGCTCGACGATCCGAGGCGGCAGGGAAGGGGACGACGGCCGGTTCACCAGAAGCATTCCGAGCCTCATGTCGTCGAGTAACCCGTGCCCCGCTTCGGGCTCGTAACGCGGCCGGCGCGACAGCAGTACAGGCACCGCCCAGACTTCGCTGCCGTCGACGCGCAGGCGGATGCAGTGATCGTCGACGGGCGCATCGGGGTTCGTGATCCGGCGCCTCGCGAGCGTTGCCGGAAGCGCGACCTCGCCGCAGTGGTGAAAGCCGATCGTCTCGTACAACGCCCGGCGCAACGTCGGGGAGTTTCGCGACACGACGTGAAAGATCTCGTGAGCCAGCAGCCGCTGGAGCTCACGTCGCGGCCGGTCGAGGCTCCTCTGCGGCAGCACGACCGCGTTGCCGCGGGTATAGCCCGCGCCGACCTCCTCGGCGCCGCCGGTCTTGACCAGCAATACCGGCCGGTCGAGCTGCGGCAGCAGCGCGGACAGCTCGTCCTCTATCCCTTCGAACGCTGTCGTCAGGCGCCTACGCTCGTCCGGCGTCCATTTCCGCGGCGCCTGCCGCACGAACGCGAGAAACTCGGCCTCGGAGACGTCGTCGCCCGCCTTCATACGGGCGGCGCGATCGAACGGGCTCAGCCGTTCGACGAACGCGTCCCGCGTGCCGAGCACGTCGCGCGCCGTGCCGACCGACGCGAACTCGATCTCGATGCCGGCGAAGGCGAGGGCAGGGCAGCACGCAAGCAGCGCCAGCAACAGCGCGGCGAAAGGCCGGCCCGCCGCCGCCCCATCGTCGATCGTCAATTTGTCAATCGCGAATTTCCGTGGGTCCCTGATCATTGCATCGCCTGCCGCTTCGAAACACCATCCACCGAGTATGCACTGTCGCTGCGAGGCGCTGCTCATGCAACACAATGTCGCCGCGCGCCTGCTGCTTGCAGGCGCAATCGTGTTCTCGGCATCGACGCCCGCGGAGGACCCGGTCCCCGCGGACGGTCCGGCCTGGACCGGAACGTCTCATCCGGAGGACGTCATCGCCGCGCGGCAGGCGCTGATGTACGAGATCGAGCAGTCGATGAAGCCGCTCGATGCGTATGCGGCAGGCGAAGCCGGGGATCCGGAGAAACTGAAGGCGGCCGCCGGCACGATCGCGGCGATGCTGCTCGCGGTGCCGCACCTGTTTCCGCCGACCACCAATTTGTACGACTCCGCCGCCGAGACTCCCGCGACGCTGGCTCTGCCCGCGATCTGGCAGGACTTCCCGGCCTTCTACGACCTTTCCTCGGCCGCCGCGGATGCGGCCAGTAACGCGGCATCGGTCACCGGGGACGCCGGCCTGAGCGGCGCGGCGACGGCGCTGCGCGGTGCCTGCGACGGCTGCCATGCCCTTTACCTGAGACCCTACGAGCCCGCCGAGGTCAGCAGCGAGGACCTCGAATTCGACTTCGACTCGGTTTTCGACCAGGACTGAGCGACAGGCGGCACGCCGGCAGGCATTCACTGCCTGCTCGCCGCGTCTATGCGCTCTTCTCGAGCGGGCTGAGCGGGACCTCGGCCGTGCTGAGCCCGACTCGGTCGTTCACGAGAAATTCGTGGATGCTCAACTGTACCTTCACACACCGCCTCGACAATGACCTCGCTCGGACGGACTTTCGAAACGAGACAGATCCCCTCACCTCGTCCGGGCCAGCGAGACCGAACATTACAAGGAGGAACGTCATGTCGAGGTTCAAACGCTTTACGAAGGCCGCCGTGCCCTTCATCTCTCTTGCCGCGGGCCTTGCGCAGGCGGATGCCGGCAGGTACGAGATGACCAGCTACACGCACGGCGCCGGCAGCGAGGAGCTGCTCGCGGGGCAGTACGAAGCCGCGATCGAGGCAGCTTCGGGGCGCTCAGCGCGGTCGAGTGATGATCGTCTGATCGCGAGCACCAACCTTTGCGTCGCTCATACGATGCAGGGCGACTTTGACGCGGCGCGCGAAGCCTGTGCACTTGCGCTGAAGCTGGCTCGCGCGGCCGACGTGGTCGGCGGCAGACTGCCCAGACCCTCTACAGCGACAGCGAAAGCCTTGAGCAACCTGGGCGTGCTGAACGCGATCAGCGGCAATGCGGACGCGGCCGAGCGCAACTTCCGGACGGCCGCGCGCATCGGCGCCTGGGATGGCGCGAGCCGGAACCTCGCACGTTTCGCGGCCGCCGGGCCGGCGCTGCCGCGTGTCGCACGGTCCGAAGACTGAGCATCACAAGAGAAGAAGAAGCCGCTTGGCCGAACAAGTGAGGCGTGCAAGGCCGACCCAAGGCCTGACGAATCCGAGCCGACGCCCGACCGTCCGACTGCCGGGAAGCCGGTGACCGCGCTCTCCCCCCGCGGTTGCCGTCTGCCCCGGCGGTCCTCTTTTTCCTCGCCGAGTGCCGCCGGCACTGCCGCTGATCGCAAGCGGACCGACGTCTTGACTTGCGTCGTCACCGGTGAATTGGAGCCACGGCGAGC
>JAFGNC010000610.1 GCA_016927175.1 Gammaproteobacteria bacterium
GCCGGCCTTGCGCACCACCACCGCCAGCGGCCGCTCGCCCCACTTCTCGTCGGGGACCGCGATCACGGCCGCCTCGGCCACGTCGGGATGCGCCATCAGGGCGTTCTCGAGATCCACCGAGCTGATCCACTCGCCGCCCGATTTCACCAGGTCCTTGATACGGTCCGTGATCTTCACATAGCCGCGTGCATCGATCGTCGCGACGTCCTCGGTGCGGAACCAGCCGTCGTCCGTCCACTTCGCCGCGTCGTCCGGGGCATCGTGATAGGCCGCGGCCACCCATGGCCCGCGCACCTGCAGCTCACCCATCGTCCGCCCGTCCCACGGCGCCTCGCCGTCACCGGTCATCGCGCGCACCTCGAAAAAGGGCGGTGGCACGCCTTGCCTGGCGCGAAGCGCGTAGCGCTCGTCCTCCGACAGCGCGCCGGCCTCGGGCCCGACGGTGCTGACCGTGCCGACGGGAGTCGTCTCCGTCATGCCCCAGCCGTGCACGACCCGGAGCCCGAAGCGGTCGAAGGCGCGAATCATGTTCTCCGGCGCCGCCGCGCCCCCGACGACCATGCGCAACCCCTCCGGGAGCTTCCACCGCGACGGCTGCTCTTCGAGAGCCTTCAGTATGGACATCCAGATCGTGGGCACGCCCGCCGTCAGCGTGACGCCCTCACCCTCGAACAGATCCAGCAGGCTCTCTCCGTCGAGATGCGGTCCCGGCAGCACCAGCTTCGCGCCGACCATGATCGCCGAGAACGGGATGCCCCATGCGTTGACGTGGAACATCGGCACGACCGGGCATACGGTGTCGCTGCGCGACAGGCCCAGGATGTCCTGCAGAGCCGACGCGAAGGAGTGCAGCACGATCGCGCGGTGGGAATAGACGACGCCTTTGGGGCGTCCGGTCGTGCCGGACGTATAGCACATTCCGGCCGGCTCCTCTTCCGCGAGCGCCGGCACGGCGACGGGCGCCGACGAGGCGATCAGCGCCTCATAGTTCTCGAGGCCGTTCTCGACACCGTCCTCGGCGCCGCTCTCGACGCCGGCAGTGGGCGCCGATCCGCCGAAGGGCACGACGATGATCCGCTCGAATTTCACATGAGGGCGGATGCGCTCGAGGAGCGGCAGCAGCACGTCGTCGACGATCAGGAAACGGTCGGCGGCATGGTTCGCGATATAGGCGATGTCGTCGTGAGGCAGGCGGAGATTGAGCGTGTGCAGCACGCCGCCCGCGCACGGCACGGCGAAATACGCCTCGAGGTGCGCGTAGTGGTTCCACATCAGCGTGGCAACCCGGTCGCCGCGCCGCAGACCGAGGCGCTGAAGGGCACCGCCGAGAGCCCGCGCCCGCCGCTCGAAGTCGGCGTATCGGTAGCGGTGCAGGGATCTATCCGGCATGCGCGAGACGATCTCGCGCTCTCGGAAAAGCCGCCCGGCGCGCTCGAGGACGTGAGGGAGCGTGAGCGGGAAAGGCATCATCGTGCTGCTCATGCCAGGCACTGTATCGCGCGCTCCGTATCAGGCAAACCGGCTCGTGATGAATCCTTCGACGGCCTCGATCGAGTACAGCCGCTCGATTCGCGCGCTCAGATTCGACAGCTGCGCATCGTTCGCCGCGTAGGCCGAAACCGGCTTCCCGTATGCGAGCGCGAGCTCGACCTCGCTGGCCGTGCCCTCGCTGCCCGGCAGCGCGATGATCACGTCGGAGGTGAGCACGTTGATGTGGTTGCGCGACAGATCTTCGCGGCCGGCGGCGCCGCTCTTTGGCAAGTGGGTGTAGATCGCGACCTCGACGAACGGGTTTGGGTAACCCGGCTTCGGGTGCCCGCGCTCGGCTTCGCTCGCTGCGGGCACGATGCCGATGCAAACGCCGCGGTCGCGGTCGGCATGCGTATATGCGCGGCTCACGGCGGTCATGACACCGCGTCCCGCGCCCGTCAGCAGATTGACGCCGAGACGCGCGAGCAGCCGCCCGAGCGGCTCGGCGAGCTCCGCATGCTCCTCGCGACTCGAGCCCATGACACCGACGGTACGCTCAGCGGGTGCGGGCATGATCGTTTTCCCGACTGCGAACGTATCGGTCACACCTCGGCCGCGAGCATTCGCTGAACGTCATGCAGACGTTGCCCGAGCGGTTGAGTAGCGTCGTATAGCCAATGACACGCATCGGAGCACGCGGTGGGTCGAGCCTTCCGCGGCGTTGGGCGCCCGCGCCCCGCGCCGACGTTCCTTATACGCCCGCACGAGGCTCAGCGTAAGTCTACGGTTTACGGTTCGACGGGCAGCCGGTAGCGGGGACGGGAAGGTGGCCGGTATCCTGCGGGCCTCGAGCCGGACGTCCGCGGAGGGATTTCCGAAACGATTCTCGTTTAACAAACGCCTCCGCGGAGGGATTTCCTCAACGATCGACATTCTCGAGCCGCGATCACGGCCGTGCGACCCGAGCCGACTACGCGCCCCCCGTGGTTTGAGCCGCATCTTGCGCTTCGCGAGCATGACGTCGAGATTGACGACGATGGGCATGATCGCTCGCTCAGACCGTCAGGTCCGCGCTGACCGCGGCGCAGTAGCCGGGGTGGAAGCCGGTTCCGCGGCGTGGTGGCCGAGCCCCCCGCGGCGGGGAAGCCGGCACTGCGGCAGGTGGCCGGCGCCGCGGCGAGGGACGGCAACAAACATCAAGCACCCGACGGACCGTCGGGCGATACTTCCGGCATGCAGCCCCAGCGCCATCTGCTCCTGCTGATCCGCGACATCTGCCGCGAGCTCGACGGCAACTGGTCGCCGGAATCGCCGGGCGCGCCCGCTACTCGCGCTTTCACGTGCACCGCCTGTTCTCGCGCGTACTGGGCGAGACACCGAAGCAGTTCACGTCGCGCCTGCGCCTGGAGCGCGCGGCGGCGAGGCTCGCCGTGAGCGACGAGTCCGTCGTGACCGTGGCGCTAGCCTGCGGCTTCGCGAGCCACGAAGTGTTCAGCCGCGCGTTCCGGCGCCGCTTCGGCTGCTCGCCGACGCAATACCGCGCGAGAGCGCACACGTGCGGCTCCGCCGCGGAGCTTGCCCGACATGCCGCGATCAGCGAGCGGACCGCGCCCTGCGTCGGCCTGTATCGACTCTCACTGACCCCTACGACACGGAGATCCCGCATGCCCACACCGACGATCGAGCGCCGCGAGCTCACGGCGCAGCCCATGCTGTTCATCCGCCGGCGCGTCGAGCGCGAAGCGATTGCGCAGGCGATCGGCGAATGCCTCGGAAGGATCGCGGCGCATTGCCAGCAGGCCGGCCTCGCCTTCGCGGGCCCGCCGTTCGCTCGCTATCCGGCGGCCGGGCCAGGGCTCGTCACGATCGAGATCGGCATGCCGCTCGCGGCCGCGGCCGCCGGCGATGGCGAAATCGAAGCAGGCGAGCTGCAGGGCGGCCCGGCGGCGTTCGCCGTGCACGCCGGCCCGTACGACCGGCTCGGCGAGACCTACACGGCGCTCGAGCGCTGGATCGAGGAAAGAGGCGCGCGGCCGGGCGGCGCGCCGTGGGAGTCGTACGTGACCGACCCGGGCGAAGTTCCGGATCCGGAGGATTGGCGCACCGAGGTGTACTGGCCCGTGACGGAGTAGCGCTGTTCGAGCGTTGCGCCGCGTCGAAAGGGACTCCGCCTGATCGCCAAAGCCGAAAAGCGCTCAAGGCTTTGATATATTGGCGGTTGCCGAGCGAGCGCCGACGGCAGGCACACCCACCCGTTCCAATATCGAACGGGCGCGTCCTACTCCGGCCCCCTCCGCGGAGGGATCTGTTGAACGAGAATCGCTCAGGAAATCCCTCCGCGGAGGGGGCCGGGCAGCGCTCAGGCCGGGCAAACAGAGAATCGAAAGGGCCGTCTTTCCGGCCGACGACACGAATCAGGAGTATCGGACGACATCATGAAACGCATCATCCCCGCCCTCCTCGGCTCGAC
>JAFGNC010000611.1 GCA_016927175.1 Gammaproteobacteria bacterium
ACGTAGGCGTCGCGCTCCTTGATCAGCAGCCAGTCCTTCGGGCCGCGTCTGGTCTTGACCAGCGTCCACCGTCCGCGCAGCTTGTGCCCGTGCAGCTCGAACAGCAGCTTGCCCGCGCGCATGCCTTCGTCGAGATCCTTGACGGGCTCGAAGCGGCCGCGGTCCCAGACGATGACGGCGCCGGCGCCGTAGTTGCCTTCGGGGATCACGCCTTCGAAATTCACGTAATCGACCGGGTGATCCTCGACGTGCATCGCGAGCCGCTTGTCCGCCGGGTCCAGCGACGGCCCTTTGGGCACCGCCCAGGACCACAGCACGCCGGCGTGCTCGAGGCGGAAGTCGTAGTGCCGGGCACGTGCCTCGTGCAGCTGCACGACGAACCGCGATCCGGGCACGGACGAGCCGCCGAACGGCTCCGGAGTTGAGCCGGGTTTCCGCTTCTGGCGATAAGTGGCTAAATTGTCGTCGCTTTTTGTTGCGGACATGCGTTTCAGCATATATGATCCGCCGATGGCCGCGCGAGCACTCGGATCCGCAACCATCGCATTCGGGCTGGTTTCCATCCCGGTCAAGCTCTATTCCGCCGCAGAATCCGCCGCGGCGGTGCGGTTCAACCAGATCGACCGCCGCGACGGTTCCCGCGTCAAGCAGCAGCTGATCTCGTCGAAGAGCGGAGAGCCGGTCCCGCGCGAGGAGATCGTCAAAGGCTACGAGTTCGCGAAGGGCCAGTACGTGCTGTTCACGGCCGACGAGCTGAAGGCGCTCGAGGCGGCGGCGACGCAGACGATCGACATCGACGAGTTCGTGCCGGACGGCAGCGTCGACCGGATCTTTTTCGACAAGGCGTATTACCTCGGCCCCGACAAGGGCGGCGCCCGGGCGTACGGTCTGCTGTCGAAAGCGCTCCAGGTGACGAAGCGGGTCGCGATCGGCCGCTACGCCGCGCGAGGCCGGCAGCATCTGGTCATGGTGCGTCCGGTCGGCGACGGCCTGATGCTGGAGCAGCTGCACTATGCCGACGAGATCCGCAGCTTCGACGAAATCTCGGTCGACGGCGTCGACGTGAAGGACACGGAGCTCGATCTCGCGAAGCTGCTGATCGAGCAGGGCGCGAGCGAAAGCTTCGACCCGAGCCGCTACCGCGACGAAGTCCGCGACAGGATGCTCGAGCTGATTCAGGCGAAGGTCGAAGGGCAGGACATCGCCGTCGAGGCTTCGGAGCAGCCCGAGCACAAGATCATCGATCTGATGGAGGCGCTGAAGGCGAGCCTCGATGCGCGCGAAGGCAGGAAGCCGGCCCGCAGCGCTTCGGGCAGTGGCAGCGCGTCATCGAGCAGTCGCAGCGCGTCATCGAGCGGCGGCGGGTCGTCCTCGAAGGCGCGGAACCAGTCGTCGGCGAAGCCTCGGAACGAACGGTCCGCCGGCTCGAGTAGCGCATCGGCGGCAGGCAAGAGCCGGAAGACCCGCACCGTGGCGAGCAGCCGCCCCGCGAAAAAGAAACGCGCCGGCGCCGGCTAGGGAAGCTCTGCACGGGCCCGTGCAGAGCTTCCCTAGCCGAGACTCATCATACGCTCGGCGAACGCGGGGCCCGCGGCCTCGTCCTCGTGCTTGAAGAACACGAACGCGCGCTCGAAGCCTTCGCAGCTTTCCCGCCAGGCGCGCAGCGTAGCGGCGTCGTACTCGGGGGCTCGCAGGCGCAGGTAAGTCCAGTCCGCCGTCCGGGGCAGCGTATCGGGCTTCGCGCCATCGTTGTCCACGGTGACCCACGCGGCGCCGTGACGTCGCAGCGCGTCCAGCACGCGTTCGTCACGCCACGAGTCGTGCCGAAACTCGAACGCGACCGGCGCATCGCGAGGCAGCAGCGCGAGGAACGACTCCAGCCGCTCGACGTCGACCCGCAGATGCGGCGGCAGCTGCACCAGCACGGCGCCGAGCCGCTCACCGAGTCCCTCGACGGCGTCGAACAGGCGCCGCGTTTCGTCCGCGCAGTCGGCCAGACGCTTCACGTGACTGATGCGCCGGGGCGCTTTGATCACGAAGCGGAAGTCCTCCGGAACCTGTTCGCGCCAGCCGTCGATCAGGCTCTTCTGAGGCAGCCTGTAAAACGTGTTGTTGATTTCGACCGCCGGAAGGCGGGTGCTGTAGTACGCCAGCATCCGATTGGCGGGCAGCTTCTCGGGATAGAAGGGGCCTTTCCACTCCTTGTACGAGAAGCCGCTCGTGCCGCAGTACAGCCGTGTCACGACGGGCTTTCCCCGGGAAGGCGCCGCGCGTCGGCGCCGGCGCTCAGAACTTCTCCGACCACGGACGCAGGTCGAGCTCGTGCGTCCAGGCGCTGCGATGCTGAAGGTGCAGCTGGTAGTACGCTTCGGCAATCGCGTCCGGCGACAGCAGCGAGTCCGGGCCGCGCTCTTCGGCGAGATGGCGGTAGCGCTCCGAATCGATCTGCCCGTCGATGATCACGTGAGCGACGTGCACGTTGCGCGGGCCGAGCTCGCGCGCCATCGATTGCGCGAGCGCGCGCAGACCGAACTTCGGCACGGCGAGGTTCGCGAAGCGGGCGCCGCCGCGCAGCGATGCCGTGGCGCCGGTGAACACGATCGTGCCCCGGCCGCGCTGCGTCATCAGGCGCGCGGCAGCCTGACCGACGAGGAACGCGCCGAGGCAGCCGACACGCCAGCAGTGCTCGAACGTCTGCGGGGTGATGTCCAGAATGCCTTCCGGCACGAAGGCGCCGGCATTGTAGACGACCAGGTCCGGAGGCTGCGCCGCGACGTGGCCGAACAACGCGCCGACGTCGGCGGGAT
>JAFGNC010000612.1 GCA_016927175.1 Gammaproteobacteria bacterium
GTGCAGGTATTCGGTGAAAGCCGGTCGCCACGCGGCGACGCCCCACGTCCGCTGCAGCCGGGCGTCGGGCGGCCCGACCGAGAGCCGCCGCACGCGGCCGTCCGCATCGACGTCGAGCAGGTCTGCCGCGAGACCCGGCTCCGCGGGGAACGATCCGAGAATCAGATCGGCCTCGCTCTCCCGCTGCCGCGCGAGCAGTCGGACGAAAATGTCCTCGGAGCCGAGGAGCATGTCTGGGAAGCCGAAGGCGACGTTCGCGTCCGCGACGAACGCGCGGGCCCGATCGACCGTGTAGGGCGTGCCGACGACCGAGTCCGCGATCAGGTAGGCGAGCTGCATGCCGACCGCGGCGCCGTCCTCGAGGTATGCCGGGATGTCCCACTTCCCGTCCCGCAGCACGATGTACGCTTTCGCGATGCCGGCTTCGCGCATCCGCTCGAGCAGGTAATGACAGGCGGCTTTCGGGCGCAGGGCGCCGTCGGGCGTTCGCCGCAGCCCGACGGGGTAGATCTCCTTGCTGCACGGCAGCGGCGAGATACGCGCGGCTCGGCCCGCCGCGGGTATGACGCCGATGACTTCGCTGTCGGAAACCACGGCCGCCGCTCCGGGCCGCGCGAGCATTTTCACGCGCGGTACACGAGATCGCCTTCGGCTGCGGAGCCGTCGTCGTAGGCGGCCACGATCTCGTCCGGTATGCGGGACAGGTCAGTCGCCCGCATGTAGTCCCGCAGCGTCGTGCCGGTGCAGGCTGAATCGAAGTTCGGTGCGCCGCGCCGCGCCACGAGATCGTCGAGGTTCACGGTCCGGAAGTCCATGCTGAAGCGCGTGCGGCCGGACGTATTCGGCACGCTCGAGTGCATCTGGGCGCTCGAGAACAGGATCAGCCCGCCCGGCTCGCAGACGATGCGCAGCTCCGGTTCGCGTTCGAGCGGCTCCGACGCGCGCGGCAGCGGGCGCGGATCCTGGCCGATCAGCTTCGCCACGTGCTTGCCGCGGTGCATCTTGTTCCAGCGATAGTAGTTGTAGTCGGCCGACGTGTTCGCGACGGGTCGGTCCCAGCACAGCGGGTGGAATGCCATGGCGTTGTTCTGCTCGATCGCGAAAATCGGCAGCCACCAGTTCAGCTGGCAGGTGGGGGCCGAATACCACGTGTCGCGGTGCGGGTGCCAGGCATAGGCGATGCCCGTGGTCAGATAACCGTCGCTGGTCGAGCTTCGCATCTTCGGGACGTCGAAATACTCCTTGCCGAGGTCGCATTCGAGCTCCGCCAGAACGGCCCGGATCAGCCGCTTCGATTCGTCGTGATGAATGAATTTCGGCTTCAGCTCGCCGAGGATGCCGGCATAACGCTCGACCGACAGGCTGTGCTGCGCGAGCTCCGGGTCCAGCGGCGCGAACGCTTCGCGGATCAGCGAGCGCGCGAAATCGCACAGGGCGCGGGTGCTCTCCGTCGGCGAAAACACGAACAGCTGGCCCGCGTAAAGCTGCTGGCGCCGGGCCGTGCAGGGCATGTTCGAATCGAAATACACCGTATTCATCATGGCCCGATCAGCCGCTGCCGCAGTGCGGAATTACCGAATCTACTCCGGGCCGGGTCCGGGTCAGCAGTAGGTCGACGCCTGATACGGCGGGCGCAATCGACTGGATGACACGGCCCGGATGCGGCGGCACCCGCGCGTGATGCCGCGGGACGTCCGATCGGCGGATGGGGCGTTTTGCCCATACCGACTGTCGAGCCGCGGGCGGGATACTGGCCCCACTCTCCTCGCACGTGTCGGAAACGCCGTTGAACGTCAGCTGCAGGGTCTGCGGTACGCCGCTGAAGCATCTGTTCGTGGATCTCGGCATGTCGCCCCTGTGCCAGACGGTCGTCCGGCCGGAGCAGATCAACGACATGGAGCCGTTCTATCCGCTGCGCGTGTACGTCTGCGGCGAGTGCTTCCTGGTGCAGCTCGACGAATACGTGCCGCCGCAGGGAATCTTCACCGAATACGCCTATTTCTCCTCCTGCTCGCCGAGCTGGATCGCCCATGCCGAAAGGTACGTCGACGACGTCTCCGCGAGGTTCGGTCTGGGCGGGTCGAGCTTCGTCGTCGAGATCGCCAGCAACGACGGCTATCTGCTGCAGCATTTCGTCCGCCGCGGCGTCGACGTGCTGGGCGTGGAGCCGGCGCGGAACGTGGCCCTCGTGGCGGTGGAGAAGGGCATTCCGACGACGTGCCGGTTCTTCGACGAGCGGGTGGCGGCCGAGATCGCCGATCGCCATAAGCCGCCGGACCTGATACTCGGCAACAACGTGCTCGCCCACGTGCCGCAGGTCAACAGCTTCGTTCGCGGCATCAAGATGCTGCTGAAGCCGGGCGGCGTCGTGACGATGGAGTTCCCGCATTTGATGAATCTGATCGACCTGACGCAGTTCGACACGATCTACCACGAGCATTTCTCGTATCTGTCCCTGCTCACGGTGCACCGGCTGTTCGCGAGCCACGAGCTCGAGATTTTCGACGTGCAGCGGTTGCCGGTGCACGGCGGCTCGCTGCGGATTTTCGCGAAGCATGCGGCAGACCCGGCGCACCGCGTGGAGCCGAGCGTCGCGGAGCTGCTCGAGCTCGAGCGCGAGCGCGGCTTCGCGGACCTCGGCGTCTACGAGGGCTTCGGCGACAAAGTCGCGCGGCTGAAGCGCGACATCCTGAGCTTCCTGATCGCCGCGAGAGAGGACGGCAGGACCATCGCCGGGTACGGCGCGCCGGGGAAGGGCAACACGTTGCTGAACTACTGCGGCATCCGGACCGACTTCATCGACTACACGGTCGACGTGAACCCGTACAAGCAGGGCACGTACACGCCCGGCGCCCGCATCCCGGTGTATCCGCCGGAGCGAATACGGGAGACGCGGCCGGACTACCTGTTCATTCTGCCGTGGAATCTGCGTCAGGAGATCGTGCAGCAGACGGCCTACATCCGCGACTGGGGCGGGCGCTGGGTCGTGCCGATACCTGCCGTGGAGGTGCTCGAGTAGCGCCGCGCCGCGGCGCCCGGAGGCGGCCCTGATGTCGATCGGACGCCGGATCTACGAGCTCGTCGAGTCCCTTTACCCGATCTGCCGAAGCATCACCGGGGACGGGGTCAGGCGGACGCTCGCGCTGCTGCGCGAGCAGATCCCGCTCGACGTGCACGAGGTGCCGTCGGGCACGGCGGTCTTCGACTGGCACGTGCCGCGGGAGTGGAACATCCGCGGCGCGCACGTGGAAACGCTCGACGGCGAGCGGCTCGTCGATTTCGCGGATCACAATCTGCACGTCATGGGTTATAGCGTGCCCGTGGATCGCATAGTGAGCCACGATGAGCTGATGCGGCACCTGCACACTCTGCCGCAGCGCCCGGACTGGATCCCGTACCGCACTTCCTACTACACGGAGGACTGGGGGTTCTGCACGCGGCATCGGGACTTCGAGCGTTTCCGGTACGAGCGGTACCGCGTGCGGATCGACGCGACGCTCGCGCCCGGCAGCCTGTCTTACGGTGAGCTCTTCGTTCCGGGGCGGACGGACAGGGAGTTCCTGATCTTCACGCACGTCTGCCATCCGTCGCTCGGCAACGACAACCTGAGCGGCGTCGCCGTGACGGCTTTCGTCGCGAAGGCGTTGAGCTCGAGGCCGAACCGTTACGGCTACCGCTTCGTCTGGGCGCCCGGCACGATCGGATCGATCACATGGCTCAGCCTGAACCGCGATCGAGCGCGGCGGATCGAGCACGGCCTGGTCGCGGCGCTGCTCGGCGACGCGGGGCCCTTTCACTACAAGCAGAGCCGGCGCCGCAACGCGGACATCGACAGACTCGCCGCGAGCGCGATCGCGAGCCGAGGCGGGCATGTCCTGCCGTTCGAGCCCTACGGCTACGACGAGCGGCAGTTCTGCTCGCCGGGCTTCGACCTGCCGGTCGGCCGCCTGACCCGCAGCCCCAACGGCGCATACGCCGAGTATCACACTTCCGCCGACGATCTGAGCTTCGTGTCGCCCGACGCTCTCGAGCGCTCGTACGACCTCGTGCTCGACATCGTCGATGCCGCGGAGCACGACCGCCGCTACGTGAACCTGGCGCCGCACTGCGAGCCGCAGCTCGGCCGCCGCGGCCTGTACCGCAGCAAGGGCGGCGAGACGCTGCCCGAGCGCGAGCTGGCGCTGCTGTGGGTTCTGAATCTTTCGGACGGCGGCCACTCGCTGCTCGACATCGCCGAACGCTCGCAGCTGCCGTTCTCGGTGCTGCGCAGAGCGAGCGAGGAGCTCGTCGAAGCACGGCTCCTCGCGGTCAGCGCCGGCGAATAGCCGTGCCCGACTTCCCCGGCAGTCTGCTCTCGCTCCCGGTCATCGCCGCCGGTTCCGCCGCTGCGGCCGTCGCGCTGTTCATGGCCGCGGTCGTGCTGCACGCGCGGGCGGAGGCCGGGCTGGCGGTGCTGGTCGGCATCCTCGCGCTGACGGCGGTTTTCGGGCCGCTCGGGATTTTTCTCGGCGCCGTGCAGGTGACGCCGTACGACCTGTTGTGCATCCTGTTCGTCTTCGTTGCGGCGATCCGCTGGAGCCGCCAGAGCCTGTCGCTCGCGCACATCGTCTGGATCGGCTTCGGCGGCAGCATCTTCTATTCCCTGATACTCGGGGTCGGGCGCTTCGGGATGGAGTCGGCAGGCAACGAGGCCAGGGTTTCTGGCCTGTTCTACTTCTGGGCCTCGGCCGCGTATTTCTCGAGCTTCGACCGCACAGCCGACACGGAGCGTCGGTGGGTCGGCGTGCTGGCCTGCGGCGGCGCCGTGCTGACTGTGCTCGTTCTGTTCCGGTGGGGGCTCGAGCTCGCGGGCATCGAGATCGCGCCGCGGGGCAGGGAGATCGGCGCAGCGCCGTTCCGCGTCGTGCCGTCGGAAGAGGCGATGTTCCTCGTGGCGCTGTTGCTGATCACCGTGCGCCGCGCGCTGGATCACTCGGCCGGACGCGCGCCGGCATGGCTGTGGGCCGCGGCCGCCGTGCTGATGCTCGAGGTTCTGCTCCTGCAGCACCGTTCCGTATGGCTCGGCGCGTTGGCCGGTCTTGCCGTGCTGATCGTCCTCGAGTGGGACAGAGTCAGGAGGCTCCTGCCTTACGTCGCCGGCACCGGCGTGCTCGTCGGGCTTCTCGCCGCGGCGATGCTGACGAAAGGGACCCTCGACGGGACGGTCACCGCGCTTTCCTATTCGCTGCAGAACGAGGGCACGATGGAGTGGCGGGTCGAGGGGTGGGCCGATCTGCTCGCGCAATGGCAGAACGCGGGCGGCCTCGAGAAGCTCTTCGGAGGGCCTTTCGGCACCGGCTTCCGCCGCTACATGGCCTCGCTCGACGTCGAAGTCGAGCGTTCGCCGCACAACAGCTACGTGACGCTGCTGCTCAGAGTCGGTGTGCTCGGCCTCGCGCTGTTCGCCCTGGCCTACGTCCTCGGCGCGATAAACCTCGTCAGGCTCAGGCGCCGACACGGCAGCAACGAGCGCGTCGACTATCTGCTGTGCGTGCTCGCGGCGCAATGCGTCTATTTCGTCTTCTACGATCTGCACATCATGCAGGCGGTGTTCCTCGGTGCCGCGATCGGTCTGTGCGCCGCGCCTGAGGAACGTCCGGCCCAGGTGCCGGTCGGTGACACCGCGGTGGGCCGGTCCGCATGAACGTTGCGGCGCTGCTCACCTGCCACAACCGAAAGCGCAGCACGGAGCAGTGTCTGACGCGGCTGTTCGCGCAGCGCTTGCCGCGGAACGTGCGCCTGCGTGCCTATGTGACCGACGACGGCTCGACGGACGGCACGTTCGAGCTCTTGCAGAGCCTCGCGCCGCGAGTCGTCGTGATACGCGGCACGGGGCAGCTTTACTGGTGCGGCGGCATGAGGCGCGCGTGGCGCGCGGCCGCGCGGGACGATCCCGATCATTATCTGTTGCTGAACGACGATACGCTGCTCGAGCCGGACGGCGTCGAGGTGCTGCTCGAGACGGCGCAGGCGCCGGACGCGCGGCGGATCGCGGTCGGGGCGATTCGCGATCCCGACACGGGCAGGCTGACTTACGGCGGCGTCAGGAGCGCCTCCGGCAACTTCGAGCCGCGAGGCGAGATCGAGCCGTGCGACACGTTCAACGCCAATGCGGTGCTGATCACGAGGGCCGTCTACTGCGAGATCGGCATGTTCCACGACGCGTACACGCACGCCATGGGCGATTACGACTACGGCTATCAGGCCCGCAGACGCGGCATCGCGACCGTGCAGACGCCGCGGTACGTCGGCAGCTGCCGCCGCAACCCGCTTGCCGGAAGCTGGCGCGACCGGACGCTGACGCGGGCGGAGCGGCTGCGGATACTGCGGAGCCCGAAGGGGCTGCCGTTCAGGGAATGGGCGCTCTACAACCGGCGCAACGCCGGCTGGCGCTGGCCGCTGCGCTCCGTGTCGCCTTACGTCAGGGTGCTGCTGGGGCTGTGACGCCCCCAGGTCGCGGGGTCGGTCATCGCCTCCCACCAGGCTTCGGTCGCGACGCGCCGGTCGGCGCAGGTCACGACCAGCGCCGCGCCATGGGGATCCGGCGCGAGCGTCGGAACCGCGTGCCCCGCCTTCCGCTTCCACCCGCCGAAGGAGACGCGCGTCGTTTCGAGGACGTAATCGGGCCTGACGATCGACACGAGCGGCGGAGCGTCCGCGTCGCGGGACTTGCCCTGATCGTCCGGCAGCTCCTTGGCCAGCATCCAGCGGCGCAGCGGCGTCTCCGGCAGCTGCAGCAGGCGCTGCTTCGGTACGCTGGGATCGCATCGAAACGGGGGAAACTGCACCAGCCTCAGGCGCCGCAGCGCGACGTAGGCCGCCCAGCCGTCGGACCAGCCGTCGTAGTCGCACATGTCGCGCTCGTGCCCGCCGAGCCATGCCACGACGACCCGGTCCCGTATCGACGGATCGACCAGGAAGGCGTCTGCCGCGGCCGTCAGTCCCGTGCAGACGACGAGCAGCAACGGCTCGTCCGGCGCGGCGCGCCGGGCCATCTCGACGATCGCGAGCGTGCCTTCGCTCGCGATCGGCGCCGTGTCCTCGATGCGCCCGGACGCCGGTCTCTCGAGGTGCCCCTTGGGACCGCGAAGCGGATCGGGGATGTGCCTCAGGCCGCTGCGGCGCGCAAGGCGTATGCTCTCCGCGCGCTCGGCTACGAAGCGCTCGTAGTCCTCCGGCCCGACGAAGTGATTGTAGGGTGCGACGGAGCTCGACGTGACGATGCCGGCCAGCGAGATGCTGCCGCGGCTCGCGAGGGCCATGACATAGTCGTCCGTATAGCAGTTCCTCGGCCAGTCCTTGACGTAGACGACCGGGAGGCGCGCGTCGTACGGCAGCAGGTTCTGTCCCGGTGCGGTTCGCTGTCGCACGCGGCTCGCGCGCATCGCCCACTGCGTCTCTTTCGCGCGGCGCCAGGCGATGCGCAGCCGCCGCGCCGCGGCTGCGGAGGCGCGGGCTGCGAGCGGCCTGTGCGCCGGACGGACGGGCAGCGGACGCGTACCGGCCGGCGGCAACGCGTCGCTGCTATCCATACTGCAGGCGCCGGTGCGCCTTGTCGGCGTCGAGCGTGTAGACGATGGCGTTGACGAAGCGCTCGACCATGTTTCCGATCGTCAGCTCGGCCGACGACTTTCGGCAGCCTTCCACGAGACTGCTGCGCAGCTCCGCGTCCTGCAGCACCCTGATGATGCCCGCCGCCAGATCGCGGGGACTGTGCTCCGTCATCAGTCCGTTGCGCTCGTGGCGCAGATATTCGATCTCCGGTCCGTGCGTCTGCATCCGGGTCACGACGGACGGCACGTGATGGTGGAACGCGTCTACGAGCGCAAGGCCGACGATGCCCGGGATCACGCAGACGTCGGCCAGCGCGAAGTGACGCGTCTTGGCGGCGCCGAAGATCGGTCCGACGTAGTGGATGTACGGTTCCCGCTCCGCGGCGCTTTCGGCAGCCGCCTGCGTCGGACCCGCACCGGCCAGGACCAACTCGAACTCCGGCACCGCCGCTTTGACGACCCGCGCCGCGTCGATCAGCAGCTCGACGCGCTTCAACGGGTACATCTGTCCGCAGTACAGCGCCACGCGGGCGTCCGGCGTGAGGCCCAGGCTTGCGCGCAGCCGGTCCACGTCGCCGGGCTCGGGCCACGAATCGGGGGCGGGCAGCGTGTTGCGCACATCGTGAAGCCTGCTGCCGTCGTAGCCGCGCGCGATCAGCGCCTCGCAGATGCCGGGCGTATAGGCGAGGAAGCCGTCGGCTCTTCGGCTGACGAACGTCTTCAGCCGTTCCGGTATCGAGCGCGGCCTGACCTTCTGGTGATCCCAGCCGTGGCCCCACAGCACGAGTTTGGGGCCGCCGAAGCTCCGGGCCGCGAGGAAAGCGTAGTTGACGAGGTGGCGGCTCGCGTCCTCGGACACCACGACGTCGGCGCTGTGCAGCACGCTCGCGAAAACCGGGAACCAGGTTGCCCCGCCGGGCAGTCTTCTGACGCGGAACGGCTCGGCCCAGTCGAGGGCTCGGCTCCAGTGTCCGTCGGTCACGCCGTATACCAGCCTCAGCTCGATTCCCTCGTTGCGCAGGGCGAAGCGCAACGTTTCGTAGAAAGGCTCCCGGTAATGGGTGATGACGGCGACCAGCAGGGCGACCTGCGCGCGCAGCGGGGGTGCGGCGGCGTTTGCCGGCAGAACCGGAGCATCGCTGAAGCTGCGCGCGTGCGAATCCATGCCCGTCAGCACGGATGGCGCGCGTAGCCGGTTACGCCTGCGTTCTCCTCGGCGAGGTGGCGGTAGATGTCGAGGAACTCTCGCGCCGTGCGCTCCGGCCTCAGCGCGTTACGGTCCCGCTGGTGGTGGGCGGCGCCCATTCGGCGCGCTTTCGCATAGCTCGACATCAGGCCATCCAGGGCGCGCGCCAGCGCGGCGCTATCGTGCGGATCGACGATCAGCCCGTTCTCACCGTCATGGATGTAATCGCGCTGGCCTCCGTACGGAGTCGTCACGACAGGCAGGCCGATCACGCGCCCTTCCTTGACCACGTTCGGGGAGGTGTCTGCGAGTGTCGGCAGCACGACACACCACGCGCGCGCATACTCCGCTTTGAGCCGATCCCAGGCGAGAGTGCCGAGCAGCCGGACGTTGGCGGGAGCGTCCCGCTCGATCAGTGGCCGAAGCGGACCCTCGCCGGCGATTCGGCACTCCCAGTTGCGGCCGGGCAGCCGGCGCAGCGCCGCGAGCAGCAGATCGACGCCTTTGCGCCGATCGAGGCTGCCGCAGAAGAGGGCGACGGGCTTCGCCGGATCCGGCTGCCACTCGACGTCGTAGAAGGACGGGTGGACACCATAGTCGACGCGCCTCGTCCGCTCCGGAGCCACGTAGGCACGTATCCGGTCGAGTCCCCAGATGGACTCGCACGTGACGATATCCGCCGCCCGCAGCCACTTCGGCTCGTGCCACGCGAGAACATGCCATTTCCAGCTGCGAGGCAGGCAGCCGATGCGCGCGTACTCCGTCAGTATGCCCTGCATCGACAGCACGGACGGAGCCGGCGACGCCGGGAGCACGGCGGGATAGACGCGCTCAGTGCCCCAGGCGTGGACCACGTCCGGTGCGAGGCGCCGCAGCAGACGAGCCAGCTCCACGCGGTACGGCGCGAGACCGAGCGCGAGGCCGAGCGAGATCGACGACAACGGCAGCTTCACGAAGTGCTGGCCTGCGTCACGGAAGACTTCGGCACGCTCGAGGTCGGGCTCGTAGCTGATCCACCACGCGTCGAGATCGGATTGCCGCGCGAATGCGTCCGCGAGTTGCGGCAGCCACGTGAAGTTGTGTCCGCCGCCTCTGCCGTTTGCGCGGCCTGCGGTCGCGTCGCGGGGGATGTCCGCGAGAATGGCGACTCGTAAGCGACCCGCCGTCTTGGGGTTACAGTCGAGTGCCTGTTCTATCGACAGCATTCGTCCCTTCACCCGCTGCAGAGCTCCGCGGCCCGGTTTCGAGCGCCATGTCGGGAAGCGTACGTGAACCGGGATAATGCTACAGGTAGGTCCTTTACTTAATCGCCGGCGAGTGCGGCGGCGGGAAGTTCACGCGTGCCCCCTGTCGGAATAAAGGCTCGGCCTACCCACGAACCGCCTCCTGCGGCGGTTAAGGTGATCGGGTCGCGGAATCGTCAGGATGCGAGGAGGTATGGGCCGAAAGAGTCGAGACTGCCTTCTGAGCATTTGTGTGCCGGCTTACGGTCGGCCCGAGCTGGTGGCGCGCACGCTGCGGTCGGTGCTCGAGGAGCCGGTACGGGGCGTCGAGATCGTCGTCTCCGACAATTCGGAGGACGATGCGTCGGAACGCGTGTGCCGAGCCATGCTCGACCTTGGGTCCGGCCGGCACCGCTACGTGAGGAACAGACCGAACGTAGGGCTCGTCGGCAACCATAATCGCTGCATCGAGCTCGCGGCGGGCGAATGGATGCTGATCCTGCACGACGACGACTATCTGCTGACAGGGGCAGTGCGCACGATCGCAGACGCAGCCGAGAAGGCAGATGACGACTGCATGGCGATGCTGTTCGGCGTGAAAGTCGTCGACGCCGACGGCCGGCTCCTGAAGAGGCAGTTCTTTGGGTCCGAGAGACGCCTGCAGCCGGACGAGGCCCTGCGGCACCTGATGCGGAACTCGTCCTTCGTTCGGCCCCCGGCGATCGTCGTGCGCCGCGCCGCCTACGGCCGGCTCGGCGGGTTCGCCGAGGAGATGCAGGGCACGATAGACATCGACATGTGGAGCCGGTTGTTCCCGGCTTTCGGCGTATGCTGCATGCCGCAGGTCACCGCAGCGTATACGGTCCACCCGGCCGCGCTGACGACCGGAGTCTTCGAGGCCGGCACGATCGCGCGGCTGAACTCGATCTTTGATCGCCTCGCAAGGGAGGATATTCTGTCGGAGTCGGACGCGTTGCGCTGCCGGCGGGAATTCCTTCACCAGTTCATTCTCGGCGGGGCGTATCGGCGTATCCGGGAACGGGACCTTCAGGGCGCCGCCCGCATCATGCGCCTGTTCGCTTTGCCGCACGTGCGCTCGCTGGGCGTCTCCTTCCGCTGGTGGCCGGTCAGAGCCGCGTTCTCGCTGCTGACGGCCGGCTCGCGGGGTGCATCGGCCGCGAACGGTGCAGCTTCGATTGCGCGCGAGCCGCGGCGCGCGATTCCGCCCCGCGGGCGCCGCGGTTAGGTGGGTCCAATGCCCTATATCATGAGTTCTGGTTATCCAGTACATAAAAGTGAACAATAAGAAGAACGCGGGAGGTAGCCTCATCAATGAACGGAGAATGACGCAATGAAGACGCGCACCGTCAGGATCGTCATCGCCGATGACCACACGATTCTCCGCGATGGATTGCGGGCGCTTCTGGAGTCTCAACCGGACGTAGAGGTCGTCGGCGAGGCGGCCAATGGCCGGGACGCGATAAGGGTCGTCAACGAGCGGCAGCCGGACGTGCTGGTCACGGACGTCACGATGCCGCTGACGAACGGAACGGATGCTATCCGCATCCTGAAAAAGCGCCACCCGCACCTGAAATGCGTGGCGCTGACCATCCACGGCACCGAGCGCTACGTGCGCGCGGCGCTCGGCTGCGGAGCGGACGCGTACGTGCTGAAGGAGGATTCGATCACCGAGCTGCTGCACGCGATCAGGCACGTGCTGCAGGGGAAGAAATTCCTGAGCACGGGGATTTCGACCGCGGTGGTCGCGGGCTATCTGGACGGCCCGCTCCAGCCCCAGAACCTCGCATTCAACGGCAAGCTGACCCATCGCGAGTGCGAGACGCTGAAGCTGATAGCGGAGGGACTGAAGAACAAGCAGATCGCGGCGCACCTGTGCGTCAGCGTCAAAACCGTCGAGAAGCACCGGGCGAATCTGATGCGGAAGCTGGACCTGCACAGCGGTCCCGCGCTGACCGCGTATGCGTTCGAGAACGGTCTGGTCGCGAATCAGGCTTTCCGGCGCTCGGCCGATCCTTCCTCGATGGGTATGCGCGCCACTACCACGGCACCGTTCCCCGGAGAGCTCTGAATCGAAGCCGCGCCGCCGAGCGCGGCGGCGCGGCTCCGGATGTGCCGCAGTCCGTAATGCGAGCGGTCGCGCCGCCGGGACACGTCGAAGCCGCGGCCGTCGTCCGACACGCGCAGCTCGAGCGTTCCGCCGGCCGTTCCGAGCTCGATGCCGACGCAGGAAGCGTGGGCGTGCCTCGCGACGTTGCTCAGCGCTTCTTGCAGGATCCGGAACAGGCACAGCCTCTGCTCGGCCGACAAAGTCGTCTGCACCGGTTCCACGCGCCGCCGAACCTGTATCAGATGCCGGTCGCGAAACGCATCGATGTATCGGTGCAGCGTCTCGGTGAAGTCCGAGGAGTCGACGTCCGGCGGTTCGAGATCGGACAAAATGGCGCGGATCTCCTTGATGCAGTCGCGGACGTGCCCTGCGACGCTCGTAAGCTCGGCCGCGACACTTCGCGGCGGCCGCGTCTCGATCTCGGAGACGAGCTTCTCGACGTCCAGTTTGATTCCGACCAGCGACTGCAGGGCGCCGTCGTGAAGCTCATGTGCGATGCGCTCACGCTCACGCTCGCGGCCCTTTGCGAGCAGGAGGTGCAGCGCGGGAGCATCGGGCGAGGAGCCCGTTCGCGCCGGAGGCAGGCGTTTGGTGGCAGAGCAGTCGGACATCTTGCCCTTCATGTGTTCGCTTCCAACGCCTTGCTCATAACGTCGTGACGCGCAGGCTGGCGCGAGCCGCCTCCATGCGCTCGAACGTCGTGGCGCTGCCGCAACGGACACGGATTCATCGACCAGGTTCCGGCCACGATTCGATGCAATGGCCATGCCACGGCGGCGTGCCGGCGGTTAGCGTGCCGCGATGCCGCCGCGTCAGCGAAGGGTCCGCGGCGGCGTCGCTCAGCGCGGCTGCGCCGCTACCGGGCGATGCGGCGGGTCTGCGCAAATTTTGGCAATACGATCCCGAGACTGGGATTTTGGATATGGCGAACTAGCTAGCACCCGCATCGAGCTTCGGGGGCTTCGGCACGGCTCCCGAGGCGGCCTTCAGCGCCTCTGTCGCGAGCGGGAGGCCGTCCACGCGGCGCGGCGCCTTGCGTTTCGAGCGCGTGCCGTCGGCGACCGTGCGCTCGAAGTGCGCGATCGTCCGGCGCAGCCCGTGCTCGAGCGTCACGGTCGGCGTCCAGCCCAGCAGTGACTCGGCAAGCGAGATGTCCGGCCGCCGCCTCTGAGGATCGTCGGCCGGCAAGGCCGTGCGCATGAGCTTCGATCGCGAGTTCGTGATGTCGATAATGGTCTCGGCGAGCTGCAGGATCGATATCTCGGTGGGATTCCCGAGGTTGATCGGCCCGGTGATGTCGTCGCCGGTGCGCATCAGCCTGTAGAGCCCGGCGACGAGATCGGAGACGTAGCAGAACGAACGTGTCTGGCTGCCGTCGCCGTAAAGAGTGATCGGCTCGTTGCGCAGCGCCTGGACGATGAAGTTGGAGACGACCCGGCCGTCGTTCGGGTGCATGCGCTCGCCGTACGTGTTGAAGATCCTGGCCACCTTGATCGACAGCGCGTGCTGGCGCCGGTAGTCGAAGAACAGGGTTTCGGCGCAGCGCTTGCCTTCGTCGTAGCAGGCCCGGCGTCCGATCGGGTTCGTGTGACCCCAATAGCTTTCGGTCTGCGGGTGGATCAGCGGGTCGCCGTAGACCTCGCTGGTCGAGGCTTGCAGCACCTTCGCCCCGATTCGCTTGGCGAGACCGAGCATGTTGATCGCGCCGTGCACGCTGGTCTTCGTCGTCTGCACCGGATCGAGCTGATAGTGGATCGGCGAGGCGGGGCAGGCGAGGTTGTAGATTTCGTCGGTCTCGACGTACAGCGGGAACGTGACGTCGTGCCGCAGTATCTCGAAGTACGGCTGGTCGAGCAGGTGGACGACGTTCTGCTTCGTGCCGGTGAAGAAGTTGTCCACGCACAGAACCTCGTGCCCTTCGCGCAGCAGCAGCTCGCACAGATGCGATCCCAGAAAGCCTGCGCCGCCCGATACCAGCACTCTTCGCTTGGCGTGGAAGGTCACGGATGCGTCCCCGCTGAATACGGCCTGATTCGACGATATCAGCGGGGCATAGGGCGACTATTGGGGTAACCACCCGCTTCGCGGGTTCCCGACCCGGTAGGCGCGCAGTCGCGGGGCGGCGCGACGGCCTCGGCGGAAGCGGCCCGGGATCACCAGATCTTCCACGGCGCCTGGCCGCTTTCCCACAGGCTTTCGAGCAGGCGCTTGTCGCGCAGCGTATCCATCGGTTGCCAGAAACCGTGATGGCGAAAGGCCGACAGCTGACCGTCGCGCGCGAGCCGCTGCATCGGTTCCCGCTCCCAGGTCGTGGAATCGTCGTCGATGTAATCGATGACCGCGGGCTCCAGAACGAAGAAGCCGGCGTTGACCCAGGCGCCGTCGCCGTCCGGCTTCTCCTGGAAGGAGTGGACCAGGTACTCGTTCTTCTTCAGCGAGAAGGCGCCGAAGCGGCCCGGAGGCTGGCTGGCCGTCAGCGTGGCGAGCGTACCGCTCTCTCGGTGGAAGCGTATCAACGCCGACAGATCGATGTCCGCGACACCGTCGCCGTACGTGAAGCAGAACGTCTCCTCCCCCAGAAACTGACGCACCCTCCTGAGGCGGCCGGCCGTCATCGACTGCTCCCCCGTGTCTACGAGGGTTACTTTCCACGGCTCCGTGCCGTTGCTGTGGACGTCGACGCGGTTGTCGCGAAGGTCGAAGGTGACGTTGGAGCGGTACAGAAAATAGGTGGCGAAGTACTGCTTGATCAGATGGCCCTTGTACCCGCAGCAGACGATGAAGTCGGTGATGCCGTGAGCGGCATAGATCTTCATGATGTGCCACAGGATCGGCTGCTCGCCGATCTCCACCAGAGGCTTCGGTCGGACGGCCGTCTCCTCTGACAGTCTGGTGCCGTATCCGCCGGCCAGTATGACTGCTTTCATTTTCTGCTCGACCGCGTGCTCCACAGGGCCCCGGTATAAGGTTTATGAAAGCTCGCTCCGCATGCGTCCATAGGTCGGAGTCGGTACATGAGCGGGGGGCTTTTCCGCCCAGTCATCTTCTCGACTTACCCCGTCGTTTGCGGCCCTTCCGGGAGCTAGCATCGGTCTTCGGTCTCCCCACCGCTCGGCACCTGATGAATATTCTGATCACCGGCAACATGGGCTACGTCGGCTCCGTCGTGGCTCGCCGGCTCCGCGAGAAGCTCGGTGCGGCAACGCTCGTCGGCGCGGACTCCGGGTTCTTCGCGCACTGCCTCGCGGGCGACGGCGAGGTGCTGCCCGAGAGAGTCGTGGACACGCAGCATTTCGTCGACGTCCGGCGCATGGAGCCGCGCCACCTCGACGGCATCGACGCCGTCGTTCACCTCGCCGGAATCTCGAACGACCCGATCGGCAACGCGTACGAGAGCGTCACTGACGAGATCAACCATCGCGTCAGCGTTCGTCTCGCCCGTATGGCCAGGGAGGCCGGCGTGCGGCGATTCGTATTCGCGTCGAGCTGCAGCGTTTACGGCTGCGCAGAGGGCGCCGCCCGCAGCGAGGAGGCGGAGCTGAATCCGCTGACGGCGTACGCGCGCTCGAAGATCGATGCCGAGATCGGACTCGCTCCTCTGGCCGACGAGCGCCTCCTCGTGACATGTCTGCGTTTTCCCACGGCCTGCGGTATGAGCCCGCGTCTGCGCCTCGATCTCGTGCTCAACGATTTCGTCGCATCCGCCGTCGCCACAGGCGTAGTACGCGTCATCAGCGACGGGACGCCGTGGCGGCCA
>JAFGNC010000613.1 GCA_016927175.1 Gammaproteobacteria bacterium
CTCGATCTCGAGCACGCCGCTGAACCGGTAGCGCCCGCCGCCCTGCGCCTCGATCCACCTCCACACACGCCGTTGCTGCGGCGACAGCCGAAAGCCGACCAGTGACCCGTTCGATTCACCGATATCGAGACGTTCATTCGACAGTGACATCGGCACCCCGAAAGTGGTCAGCGACTCGATCGACGGTTCCGGCAGGCGCATCTTCCTCGCGACGCACCAGCGGACGCTGAACCTTTGCGGCCGCGTCCGCTGCGAGTGAAGCGGATCGAGCGAAGGCGTGGGAACACGCGAGCCAAGAGAGTTTTCGGACCGAAACGAATTACTCAGTGCGGGTACGACGATATCAGATGCAGGACATCGTTGTGCACGCAGCGCGCGGCCGCATCGGTACTCGTGAAGCGATGCCGAAAAAGGGACGGATCTATTTAGGCAGCTGCTCGGCGGCGAATCGGCGTCGCTTTCAAACGCTGTTCGTTATTGCGAACATCGGTTGCACGTCCAAAGCACTTCTTCGACTCCATTCGAGCGCTTCGGACGAAACTTTTTCTCGACCGCACATTCGAGCAAGTCCGGGAGCGTGCGTAAGGGCGTGCCGACGATCGCTCTGAAGCTGTCAGTGCCCGAGCTGCAAAGGCGAGAAGTGCTGCTCCTGCGCCGGAACGTCTCGCCGCGCCGCATCGGATTTCCGTACACGACTCAGGAAGCCGTCCGAGGCGACGGTCCGGAAACGCGAGGAGAAACACAATGAACCTCTTGAAGTGCGTTGGCCCGTGCATCGTGTTGCTCTCGATATCGCTGATCGGATGCGGCGGCAGCAGCGGCGGAGGCAGCACGGGTGACGTTTCCGGGCCGGGTGCCGCGGCTCCGCCCGAGTCGCCGCCCGAGTCGACGGCGAATGCGGTGACCGCGATCGGTCCGATCACCCGATTCGGCAGTGTCATCGTCAACGGCAGGCGTTACGACACGGATCGGGCGGAAGTCGTCGTCAACGGTCTGCCAGGAGCGGTGGACGATCTCGAGCTCGGGCAGGTGATCCGCGTCGACGGGCACGTCGAGGACGAGACGATCGTCGCCGACCGGGTCGAGTACGACGCGAACGTCGTCGGCGAGATCGAAGACATCGACGCAGAAACGGGGGAGATGACGGTGCTCGGGCAGCGCGTGCGCGCAGCCGCGGGCGCGGCCGTCGCGTTCGAAGTGCTGGACATGGACCTGCTCGGAATCGGCACCGTCGTCGAGATCAGCGGCTTGCCGAGCGTCGACGGCATCATCGACGCGACCTACATCGCGATCCACGAGGATTCCGATGAGCTCCTGCTCATGGGCGAGGTCGAGCATCTCGACACATCGAGCTCGACTTTCGACATCGGCGGCCAGCACGTGAGCTACGCCGAGGCCAACGTGCTCGATACTTTCGGCGGTGAGCTCGAGAACGGCACGGTCGTCAGGGTGCGCGGGCACCTCGATTCGGAGGACGTGCTGGTAGCCGAGGAAGTCGTCGTGCTCGGGCCGAAGAGCCTCGGCGAGCCGAACGATCACGTGGATTTCCTCGGTGTCGTCAGCCGATTCGATTCGATCGAGGACTTCGACGTCAACGGCCACCCCGTCAGGACGACCGGCGAGACGCGATTCGTGGCGGGCGCCGCGGAGGACCTCGGGCCGCGATCGATAGTCCGCATCGTCGGCGACATCGACGAATCCGGCACCGTCGTCGCGACCGACGTCGAGTTCGAATCCCTGCCGGATTCTGGTGTCGCGGGGCCCGTCGACGGCGTGGACGCCGAGGCCGGCACGCTGCGCATTCTCGGAGTGGATATCACCGTGACGGAGGACACGCGCTTTCGCGACCGCAGCGGCGCAGACGCCGAGACGCTCGACCTCTCCGGCATCCGCGTCGGCGACTATGTCAGGGCGGTCGGCGTCGAGGCGGCGGAAGACGGCAGCGTGCTGGAGGCGGTCGACGTGACACGCCTCGACTCGCGCAGCTACGTGCTCGCCCTCGGGACGATAGATGCGGTCGAGCGGCCCGACTTTTCGCTGCTCGGCATCGCGGTCACGACGACCGACCGCACGGTGTTCTTCGGCGGTCCCACGGAGCGGTTGATCGGCGCGGATACCTTCTTCGAGAACGCGCTGAACGAGTCGGCGCTCGTCAAGGGCACGTGGCAGAACTCGGTGCTGACCGCAGCGGGGGCGACACTGCTCCCCGTGAGGCTGCCGGACGTGCCCGGAGACGGCACCGCGACCGACGGCCCCGGCACCGGTGATCCCGACGATGACGGCGGCAATGGCGGCAACGGGGGCAACGGCAACGGCGGCGGCGACCAGCCGGGCCAGGGCGGCTCCGGGTCGGACTCGATGACCATGCTCGACTTCGATCTGTCCGGATTCGACGGCGTAGACATCTCGACCGGCTTCGAGGCGCACGTCGACCGCGGCGGTAACCACTCCGTGCGCATCGAGATCGAGGAGTTCGCCGCGCACGCGGTCCGGGCCGACGTCCGCGACGGCACCCTCGTCATCACCCTCGACACCGATGCGCTCGACGATGCGACCGTGCATCCGACGGCCTATGTGACGATGCCTTCGCTCGGCGGAGCGAAGTTCAGCTCCGGTGTCGCAGCTCACGTTACGGGGTTCTCCGGCGGCTCGCTGGCGCTTGCCGCGCTGACCGCCGCGACCGCGAACCTTCAGTCGCTCGACTACGACTCACTGCGCCTCGACGTCGAGGAGGCAAGCTCCGTATCGGGCGGCGGCGGTTCCTCTTTCGGGAGCGTCGACGCTTCGGTCCGGAAGGCGAGCAAGCTGAGCTTCGGCAACATTCGGCCGATCGGCTCGGTAGACGTCATGGCCGGCGAGCTGAGCGAGGTCGTCGTCAACGTGTCGCAGGGCGGACGTTTGACCGGCTCCGCGGAAGCGCTGTCGCAGATCAGGTACTACGGCACTAACGTGTCGGAGAGCGTGCGCGTCGACAGCACGTCGCGCGTCGAGCGCCTGGGCGGAACCCGCTAGCTCCTTCGCCGATGCACGAGAAGCCCCGCCTCGGCGGGGCTTTTTTTTGCGCTGCCCGCGCTCGAAGGGCCGTCGCGCCGGTCGCGGCATCCCCGCCGGTCGCGGCGTCCCCGCC
>JAFGNC010000614.1 GCA_016927175.1 Gammaproteobacteria bacterium
CGCCGTCCCACCACTCGGCCGGCTTCGTCGCATCCGCATGCACGAGCTTCGCCGCGAGCCCGAGCCGCGCGAGCGTCGTCCGCACGGTCTCGAGGCGCGACGCGTCGCGGTCGAGCGCCCACAGCTCGCGCAAATCGGGGCAGCGCTCGAGCACGTGGGCCGTCTTGCCGCCGGGCGCCGCGCAGGCGTCGAGCACGCGATCGCCGGGCGCCGGATCGAGCAGCTCCGCCGCGAGCTGCGCCGCCGCGTCCTGCACCGACACCTCGCCGGACTCGTAGCCCGGCAGCTGCGACATCGGGCGCGGCTCGGCAAGCAGCACGGCCGCGGCCCCGAGCGGAGACGCTTCGGCCTCGATGCCGACCTCGGCAAGACGGCGCACGTAGTCGTCGCGGTCGGCACGGCGAGCGTTGACCCGCAGCCACATCGGCGGCGGGACGTTGTTTGCGTCGAGGATCGCCTCCCACGCCTCGGGCCAGTCGCTGCGGACGGCGTCGATCAGCCATTCGGGGTGGCTGTAGCGCGCCGCCGGCACGCCCGCCATGCGCCGGTCGAGGTCGCCGCGCTCGCGCAGGAATCGCCGCAGCACCGCGTTGACCAGACCCTTGGCGCGCGAAGCGCCGACGAGCGGCGCCGCCTCGACGGTCGCGGACACGGCCGCGTGGTCCGGCACGCGCATCGTCTGCAGCTGCAGCAGCCCGATTCGGATCAGCGCGGCCAGCGCCGCGTCGCGGCGCGCCAGCGGGCGGCTCAGCAATCGGCCGGCCTGCCATTCGAGTCGGTGGTGCCAGCGGCATGCGCCGAAAGCGAGAGCCCTGACCAGCGCCGCATCGCGCTCCGCCAGATCGGGCAGCGCCGCGAGCGCGTCGTCGAGACTCGCGCCGTCCCGAGCGACGCGGACCGTTATTTTTGCCGCTTCCGCCCTGACCGCGGCGCCCGCGGGAGCGCCGCGCTTAGACAAAGCGGACCCCGTCCATGGAATGCGCCGCGAGATACGCGCCGGCGTCCATGACTCGCGACGAGGGCGGCTGGACGCGCTCGAGCCGCAGCACGCCGTCTCCCGTCTTGACGTCGATGCCGTCGCGGTCGGCGGCGACGATGTCGCCCGGACTCGCGCCGGGCGCATCCGGCAACAGGGAGGCCTCGAAGATCCGGAGCGTGCGGCCTTCCGCCGTCCGGGCGAAGGCCACCGGCCATGGATTGAACGCCCTGACGCGGCGCTCGAGCGCCGCGGCCGGCTGCCGCCAGTCGAGAAGGCCGTCGGCCTTGTCGATTTTCGGCGCGTGCGTGCTGCGCGAGTCGTCCTGCGGCACGGCTTCCAGGCTGCCGTCGAGAATACGGGGCAGCTCGTCCGCCAGCAGCCGCGCGCCGAGCCGGGCGAGCCGGTCGTGCAGCGTGCCGCCGGTCTCGTGCGCGCCGATCGGCGTCTGCCTGGCCGCGTACACCGGGCCGGTGTCGAGCCCGGCCTCCATCCGCATCAGGCTGACACCGGTCTCGGCGTCGCCGGCGAGGATGGCATGCTGTATCGGCGCAGCTCCTCGCCACCTCGGCAACAGCGATGCATGGACGTTGACGCAGCCCGCTCGCGGCCACTCGAGCATCCACGCGGGAAGCAGCAGGCCATAGGCGACGACCACCACGACGTCGGGGCGCGACCGCGTCAGCCAGCCGGCGCTCTCGGCCCGCTTCGGCAGGAAGCCCGGCTGCGCGACGTCGAGCCCCCGCTCGAGCGCCGCCTGCTTGACCGGCGGCGCCGTCACGCGCCGGCCGCGGCCGGCGGGCCGGTCCGGCTGCGTCAGCACGAGCTCGATCGCCGCGCCCCCGTCGGCAAGCGCGACGAGCGCGGGAACGGCGAAGTCCGGGGTGCCGGCGAAGACGATCCGTGGCGGCGGGCGATCGGGCGGCAAATTCGAAGCCGGATGGTAAGGCGGCGCCGGGCGGCGCTACGCCGACGGCATCGTGGGCTGCAGCCGCGCGCCGGCGGGCTCGTCGACCTCGCGCCGCGCCTTCTTCTGGTAGCGCTTCTTGAGCCGCTCGCGCTTCAGCTGCGACAGGTAATCGACGAAAAGCTTGCCTTCGAGGTGATCCATCTCGTGCTGGATGCAGACGGCTAGCAGGCCTTCGGCATCGAGCTCGAACGGCTCGCCGTCGCGGCCGAGCGCCCGCACGCGGATCTTCTCCGCACGCTCGACGTATTCGTACAGCCCGGGCACGGACAGGCAGCCTTCCTCGGCACTGAACGTGCCCTCCGACGACAGGATTTCCGGGTTGATGAAGCAGTAAGGCGCGTCGCGCTCGTCGGACACATCGATGACGATGACCCGCTTGTGCACGTCGACCTGCGTCGCGGCGAGCCCGATTCCGGGCGCGGCGTACATCGTCTCGAACATGTCGTCGACCAGCCGACGGATCTCCTCGTCCACATTTGTGACGCGCTCGGCGCGTATTCTGAGACGCGGGTCGGGATACTCGAGAATTGGGAGTCGTGCCATTGTGGTCGGCCCTCAGTTTCGTGTATAACGCTGCAAAACCTACGTTAACTCTCTGACTTACAAGGGATACTTCAGTGGCCGCGAAAGTGGGACGTGTGCCCGGGGAGTTGGCGTTGCAGTTCGCGCAGTATAGCAGCACCGCCCCTGCGGACGGCTGCCAAACGCGCCACCGCCTGGCATAGGGAGCTTCTGCCATGTTCTACGCGCACTCGCCGTTGATCCGTTCCGCATGTCTCGTCGTCACCGCGGCGCTCGGTGTCGTCGTCGCCGGCGGAAGCCTCGCCCAGATCCGCGACGGCGGTCCGACTTCCGCGGCCGTCGGTCAGGCAGACCGTCAGCCCGTCCTGAACCCGCGCCACCCCGAGCGCTATGTCGTCCAGCGCGGCGACACGCTGTGGGACATCGCGGCGATGTTCCTTCGCGACCCGTGGTACTGGCCGGAGATCTGGCAGATCAATCCGCAGGTCGAGAACCCTCACCTGATCTACCCGGGCGACATCCTGTCGCTGACATACGTCGACGGCCGGCCCGTGCTGCAGGTCGAGCGCGGCGCCAGCGGCGACGTCGAGCGCCTGTCTCCGCGGGTACGCAGCGAGCCGCTCGAGGAAGCGATCCCGACGATCCCGTTCGAGTCGATCAGGGCTTTCCTGTCGCGTCCGGCCGTATTGGACCCCGATCAGCTCGAAACGTTGCCGTACGTGCTGGCGCACGAGGATGGCATGATCGGCAGCGCCGGACGTGACGTCTACGTCCGGGGCACGGACGCCGCGGTGGGCGAGGTCTACAACGTCGTGCACGCCGGCGACGAGCTCGTCGACCCCGACGACGGCACGCTGATCGGCTACGAAGGCATTTACGTCGGCCAGGGCCAGCTGCGCCGCGCCGGCGACCCGGCCACGCTGCGGCTGACGCAGACGACGCGCGAAGCGATCGTCGGCGACTACCTGCTCGAGGAAGAGGGCATCGTGCCGATCGACTTCGTGCCGCGGGCGCCGGAGCAGGACGTCGACGGGCGGATCATCGCCGTCCTCGATGGCCTCGACCTGATCGGCCAGTACCAGATCATCGTGATCAATCGCGGCGCGCAGCACGGGCTCGAGCCCGGTCACGTGCTGCGGATCTTCCGCCCCGGCGACACGGTGCGCGATACGGTCGGCGGAGGTGGGGCTTTCGGCGAGAAAGTGCGGTTGCCCGACGAGTCCGCGGGAATCATGATGACCTTCCGCACCTTCGACCGCATCAGCTATGCCCTCGTCATGGAGGCCACCAAGGAGATCCGGGTCCTCGACCCGGTTCGCAACCCCTGAGCTGACCGAGGGCCGGCGTCGGCCGGCCGCATGCCTGCCTCGGGCCGCGCGATGACGGCGGACCCGTGGCTCAGCCTGCTGTATGCGTGCCGCGGCGAGCCGGCATGGACGTCGGCACTGCTCGAAGCAGGCTCCGCCGAAGCCCTTTATGCGCTCGACGACCGCAGCCTGACCCGCTTCGGGCTGACGGAAGACGCCGTCGCGCGGCTGCGCCGGCCGGACTCCGAGACGCTGGCGCTGTGGCGGCGCTGGCTCGACGGCGCCGCGCATCGCCGCCTCGTCACGCTCGGCTCGCCCGAATATCCGCCGCTGCTCGCGTCCGTCGCCGATCCGCCCCTGGCGCTGTGGACGGTCGGGCGCCGCGTCGACCTGCTGGCGGCGCCGCAGATCGCGATCGTCGGCAGCCGCAACGCGACACGCAGCGGACGCAGCACGGCCACCGAGTTCGCCCGCTATTTCGCCGAACGCGGCCTGACCGTCACCAGCGGCCTCGCGAGCGGCATCGACACGGCCGGTCACGTCGGAGCGCTGGCGGAGGTCGGCGGCACGCTCGCCGTCTTCGGCTGCGGAATAGACATCGTGTTTCCCCGCGAGAATCGCGTGCTCGCGCGGGACATCGCCGCCGCCGGCCTGCTCCTGTCGGAGTATCCGCCCGGCGTGCCCCCTCTCGCGCATCAGTTCCCGGCGCGCAACCGGATCATCGCGGGGCTCTCGGTCGGCACGCTGGTCGTCGAGGCGGGGCGCCGCAGCGGCGCTCTGATCACGGCGCGGCGTGCCGTCGAGCAGGGCCGGGAGGTTTTCGCCGTGCCCGGCTCCATCCACAACCCGCTGTCGCGCGGCTGCCATAAGCTGATCCGGGACGGCGCCAAGCTGGTCGAGGAAGGGGCCGACGTGCTGGTCGAGCTGGCCCCGCAGCTGCAGCTCGACGCGGCGCCGGCCACGCCGCCGGCGCGGCGCGGCGACAGCGTCGGCAGCACGGTGCTGGCGGACGAGGCGTATTGCAACCTATTGAACTCCATGGAGTTCGAGCCCGTCGGCATTGCGGAGCTGGCGTCCCGGGGCGGATTGACGACGGCGGAGCTTTCATCCATGCTCCTCGTCTTGGAATTAGAGGGGTTCGTTGAGGCGTTGCCCGGCGGCCGATACTGCCGTTTGTCTAAGAGGAGCCGATGAAGGAAACCGTTCTCGACGTACTCATGTATCTGTTTGAGTCCTTCGTCGACAGTGAAGGTGAGCCGGAGCCGAACCGTAACGAACTCAAAGTGGAGCTCGAGCGGGCAGGGTTCGGCAACCGCGAGATCGAGCGGGCACTCGACTGGCTGGATGGCCTGAACGCGGCCGAGGTTTCGCCCGCGGACACGGCGCCGCGCTCCCCGGCGATCCGCATCTACGATCGGATGGAGCTCGATCGGCTCGATGCGGCCGCCCGCGGCTACCTGCTGCATCTTGAACAGGTCGGTATTCTGGCGCCCGCGCAGCGGGAGCTCGCTATCGACCGCCTTCTCGCGCTCGACACCGATGAAATCGACATCGAGCAGATCAAGTGGGTCGTCATGATGGTCCTGTTCAGCCAGCCGGGCTACGAACAGGCCTATGCGCAGATGGAAGATCTCGTTTTCGCGGAAGACCCGGGCTGGCTGCACTGACCTCGTCCTGACGGCCTCGCTTCACGACCCCGTCTTTACGACAATCCGTCGGCTCAACATACTCAGTGACATCGAACAGGCGGCGGCACGGGCCGTTGCCGTCGCGGAGTAGCCGCCACAGTAACGACTCGGGCAGGATCTGCCGGCCCGTAGAGTGGAAGTGCGCATGAGCAAGAATCTGGTCATCGTCGAGTCGCCGGCCAAGGCGCGCACGATCGAGAAGTACCTCGGCAAGGATTACGAGGTCCTCGCGTCGTACGGGCACGTGCGCGACCTCGTGCCGAAAGAAGGCGCGGTCGACCCCGACCACGGCTTCGCGATGAAGTACCAGCTGATCGACAAGAACGAGAAGCACGTCGAGAAGATCGCCAAAGCCGTCAAGAACGCATCGGCCGTCTACCTCGCCACCGACCCCGACCGCGAGGGGGAAGCGATCTCCTGGCACGTTTACGAGGTGCTGAAGGACCGCAATCTCGTCGACGGCAGAACCGTGCACCGGGTCGTGTTTCACGAAATCACGAAGCGCGCGATCAAGGAAGCGATCGAGCACCCGCGAGGCCTGTCCGAGGAGCTGATCAACGCGCAGCAGGCGCGCCGGGCGCTCGATTATCTCGTGGGCTTCAACCTGTCGCCGCTGCTGTGGAAGAAGGTGCGCCGCGGCCTGTCGGCGGGGCGCGTGCAGAGTCCGGCGCTGCGGCTCATCGTCGAGCGCGAGGAGGAGATCGCGGCGTTCGTGCCGCAGGAGTACTGGACCATCGAGGCCGCGGTGCAGCACGCCGAGCAGGGCTTCAAGGCGCGGCTCGCCACGTTCCGCGGAACCCGTGTCGAGCAGTTCACGTTCACGAACGAAGCCGTGACTCGCGACGCCGAGCAGGCGATCCGCGAGCGGGCGCGCGAGGGCGCGCCGCCGCCGGGCACCGACGGGATCGGTGTCCTGACGGTCGCGAAGATCGAGAAGAAGCAGCGGCGGCGCAATCCCGCCGCGCCGTTCACGACGTCGACGCTGCAGCAGGAGGCGTCACGCAAGCTCGGCTTCAGCGCGCAGAAGACGATGACGCTCGCCCAGCGCCTGTACGAGGGTATCGACGTCGGCGAGGAAGGCTCGACGGGCCTGATCACCTACATGCGCACGGACTCCGTCACGCTCGCGAACGAGGCGCTGACGGAGCTGCGTGAGGTCATCGAGAAGCGCTACGGCAAGGAGAATCTGCCGGACGAGCCGCGCCGCTACACGACCAAGGCGCGCAACGCCCAGGAGGCGCACGAGGCCGTGCGGCCGACGTCGGCGGCCCGGGCACCCGAGCACGTCAAGCGATACCTGGAGCACGACCAGTTTCGGCTTTACGAGCTGATCTGGAAGCGTACCGTCGCGTGCCAGATGAACCCGGCCGTTTACGATACCGTCGGCGTGGATCTCGCGGCCGGCGCGTCCGCCGACGGCGACATCGCGTTCCGCGCGACGGGCTCGGTGCTGGTCAGCCCCGGCTTCATCGCCGTGTATCAGGAAGGCCTCGACGATGCGCAGGAGGAGCAGGACAGCCTCCTGCCGTCGGTGTCGGAAGGGGATCGTCTCGCGCTGTCCGACCTGCTCACGGAGCAGCACTTCACCGAGCCGCCGCCGCGCTACTCCGAGGCGACGCTCGTCAAGGCGCTCGAGGAATACGGCATCGGCCGGCCGTCGACGTATGCGTCGATCATTTCGACGCTGCGCAATCGAGAGTACGTCGAGATGGAGAACCGGCGCTTCATTCCGACCGACGTCGGCCGCGTCGTGAACCGTTTCCTGACGGAATACTTCTCGCAGTACGTCGACTACGAGTTCACGGCCCGAATGGAGGATTCGCTCGACGCCGTGTCGCGGGGCGAGCGCGAGTGGGTGCCGCTGCTGGCCGACTTCTGGCAGCCTTTTCACGAGCTCGTCGAGTACACCGAGACGTCGGTGACGCGCGAGCAGGCCTCGCAAGCGCGCGTCCTCGGCGAAGACCCGAAGAGCGGGCGCCCCGTCAGCGTCAGGATGGGCCGTTACGGCGCCTTCGTGCAGATCGGCACCAAGGACGACGAGGAGAAGCCGCGTTTCGCGGGGCTTCGGCCCGGGCAGAAGATGGACTACATCACGCTCGAGGAGGCGCTCGACCTGTTCAAGCTGCCCCGAGAGCTCGGGGAGACGCCGGACGGTGAGCCGGTGTCCGCCAATATCGGCCGGTTCGGACCGTACGTCCGCTACGGCAACAAGTTCGTGTCGATCCGCGGCGAGGACGATCCGTACCGTATCACGCTCGAGCGCGCGCTCGAGCTGATCGAGGAGAAGAAGCGCGCGGATGCCAATCGGATCATCAACACCTTCGACGGGACCGACGTACAGGTCCTGAACGGCCGCTTCGGCCCCTACGTCACGAACGGCACCAAGAACGCAAAGATTCCGAAGGACAAGGAGCCGGCGAAGCTGACGCTCGGGGAGTGCGAGGAGCTGCTCGCCGCGGCTCCGGAGCGCCGCGGTCGCGGCAAGAAGGCCGCGAAGAAGACGTCGAAGAAGACGGCTGCGGGCGGCGAGGCGGCGGCAGCCGCGGAAACCGCCGGTAACAAGAAGGCGAAGAAGGTCGCCAAGAAGAAGACCCGCAAGAAGCCGACGAAGAAGAAGACCGCCGGCACGAAGAAGGCTGGCGGCAAGAAGACCGGCAAGAAGACCGGCGCCGGCAAGTCCAAGTCGCGCGCCGCCGCGGCCGCGAAGGGCGCGGCCGGCGACGAGGCGGCCGAGACGGACGCCCCGCGCGGCGGATGAGCGGTCCCGGCGCGGACGCCCGCGTGGCGAATCAGGGGCACTCGAGGGGCCGATGATCCGATGACGGCCCGCCTGCACGTCGAGCGCGCCGCCAGGATCGTGCTCGCCGGCGGCGTCGTCGCCTATCCGACCGAAGCCGTGTTCGGGCTCGGCTGCCTGCCTGAGGACCGCGCGGCCGTCGAGCGGATCCTTGCGATCAAGGGCCGATCCTGGCGCAAAGGTCTGCTGCTGATCGGCTCCGACCTCGAGCAGCTGACGCGCTTCGCGATTCTCGACGGCAGCCCGTGCCGCGAAGAGATCCTGCAAAGCTGGCCCGGACCGAACACATGGGTGCTGCGCGCGACGCCGGCGGCGCCTGACTGGATCACCGGCGGGCGGGACAGCGTCGGGGTGCGGCTCACCGCGCACCCGATCGCGAGAGCGCTTTGTGCGCGGGTCGGCTCCGCGCTCGTGTCGACCAGCGCGAATTTCAGCCGCCGCCGACCGGCCACGAGGGCGCTCGGCGTGCGCCGGGCGCTCGGCACCGGAGTCGACTACGTGCTGCCCGGCGCGGTCGGCGACCTGCCGACACCGACGCGGATTCGGGACGGCCGCAGCGGCAGGACGCTGCGGCCCGGCTGAGGGCGACGCAGGTCCTTAGCTGTGGTAACTTCCCGGCAAAATCGAACGACGGCTTGCCGAACAACTACAAATGCCGGGCCCTGCCAGCTCTTCTCCGCGTCCGCTGCTGCGTCCCTTCATCGCGGCGGCGCTCGCGGCCTGCGCGATCTTACCGGCCGGCGCGGCGGGCGAGGTCGGGCCGGGGACGCCGAGCGGACCGCTGACGCTCAATGGAACTGTCCGGCCGGTCAAGGGC
>JAFGNC010000128.1 GCA_016927175.1 Gammaproteobacteria bacterium
ACGGATCCCGACGGCTACATGACGATGCCCGAAGTCGTCGCCTTCATCGCGTCGTACGCCGCGGCGATCGGCGCGCCGGTGCGCACCGGCACGACCGTCACGTCGGTCGTGCCGGACGGCTCGGGTTACCGCGTCGCGACGAACCGCGGGGACTGGCGCTGCCGCGCGGTCGTGCTCGCGAGCGGCGCGCACAACGTGCCGATCGTGCCGGCAGCCGGCGATGCCGTGCCCCGGTCGATCGCGTGCTTCACACCGAAGAGCTACCGCAACCCCGGTCAGCTCGACGAACGCGGGGTGCTGGTCGTCGGCGCATCCGCAACCGGGCTGCAGCTCGCGCACGAGATCCATCGCTCCGGGCGCCGGGTCCTGCTCGCCGTCGGAGAGCACGTGCGCATGCCACGCCTCTATCGCGGGCGCGACATTCAGTGGTGGATGCACGCGGCCGGCATTCTCGACGAGCGCTACGACGAGGTCGACGACATCGACAGGGCGCGGCGCGTGCCGTCGCCGCAGCTCGTCGGCACTCCGCAAAGGATGACGCTCGACCTGAATGCGCTGACTGACATCGGCGTCGAGATCGTCGGGCGGCTCGCCGACATCGTCGACGGCAAAGCCCGGTTCTCGGGTTCGCTTCGCAACCACTGCGCGTCGGCGGACCTGAAGCTCGGGCGGCTGCTCGACCGGATCGACGGCTGGATGGCTGAAACGGGGGGCAGCGCCGGCGCGGAGCACGCCGAGGCCGGGCCGCCGGAGCGCTTCGCGCCGACTCGCGTGCCGAGCACGCCGCGCACGATCGTCGACCTCGAGCGCGACGGGATCGGCACGATCGTCTGGGCGACCGGCTTGCGGCCGGACTACTCGTGGCTGCACGTGCCGGTGCTCGACCGCAAGGGCCGGCTTCGCCACGACGGGGGTATCGTCGACGCGCCCGGCATGTACGCGCTCGGCCTGAACTTCATGCGGCGCCGCAAATCGAGCTTCATACACGGCGCCGGGGACGACGCGGGCGATCTCGCCGACCACCTGATGCGCCATCTGAGGACGAGCGCGCGAGCCGTCGCGATACGCGCGGCAGGATGAGCTTTCGGAGCACGACCGTGGCCGACGTCTTCGTCGAGCGCTTGTTCGACCCGCCGCTCGGAACGGCCGAGCTCGAATCGATGCCGCGCTCGCGCAGCGCCCGCCTCTCGGCCCGCGGCGTCACGTGGCGCGAGAGCTTCCTCGACAGGAGCGGCCGCCGCATGCTGTGCCGCTTCGAAGCGCCGGACGAGGCGTCGCTGCGAGATGCGCTCGAGCAGGAACGGGTGCAGGTCGAGGAATTATGGGCCGGGACGGTCCATGGGCTCGGCGGCTCCACGCTGGCCGAATCGACGGCCGCCGGCGAGTCGCCGGTGCTGGTACAGCATCGGGTCGAGGAGCCCATCACGTCCTCGCACCTGCGGACCGTCGAGAGCTTGTGCACGTGGTGCCTCGAGACGCATCGGATCCGGCTCGTGCGCATGCTGCTGTCGCTCGACCTCCGGCGCATCGTCTATCTCTATCGCGCGCCGGACGCCGAATCGGTGCGGCTCGCGCACCGCCAGGCGGGCCTCGAGCTCGACGTCGTCTGGCCGTACCACGAAGTCGCCGGCTGCCTGCCGGATGGCCGCGACGGTGCGTGAAGCCGCAAGGCGCGCCTCATCCGACACGAGCGCTTCCGTGATGCCAAAGCCGCGAAGCTGCGAGCCGTCGGGACCTCCGCCGGCGGCGCGCGCGATGACCGGGAGCGCTGCGAGGACGTTGCGCGGCGCGGCTACGCCGGGCTCGCCTTCCGCTAGCCTCGCTACTGGTAGGGCGTCACGGACACGCAGGGCCACACGCGCTGCGCCGTCAGCCCGGCTTCCCGGAGCGCGTCCTGCACGACGGCGACGTCGTCCGCCTCGAACAGGCAGACGAGCTGCGTACCGCGAGCGGAAACGAAGCCGGTGACGAGCGCGGCGGCGCTCTGCCGGAGCGTATCGATCCGGCGCTCCAGAGCGGCCTCGGCCATCGGCTCGTCGAGCCGGATCTCCGCGGCGCTGCCGACGTTCGAGGCCGAAGACGACGGATCGTCTCCGACGACGGCGCCCGCCCAGACCGCACTCATGTCCGAGCCGAGCTGCCGCAGCGCGATGCGCGCCGACTCCGCGTCCGGCGCGCGGTACCAGCACAGCATTCGCCCACCGTCGGCGGCGAGAAAACTCTGCTTCCAGTCGACGCCGTGCAGATCGAAGCACCCGCCCGCGTGCTTCGCCATCGTCTGAACGTCTGCCGGCACGATCGGCGGGTCGATCGGCCGGAGGTAGAATACTTCGCTCATGGCTCCCCCCTTCGCCACTGGATTCTACAAGACGGGCTCATCGATCTGCTGACGGACGAGACGGCCGGCGCGGTGCAGCGCGCCGCGCCGGCGGTGCCGCCGGTCGCGTGCCGGCCGGCGAGCCGCCGGCGCGCAGCCTCGATCGGAGCAGCCAGGCGGCCCCGAGCAGCGTGATCCAGACGAGTCCGAGGTATCCCATCGTGCCGCCGTGAGACCCGGCGAGCCACGCCAGGTCGCTCGCCGCATTCGCATCGGTGTAGTCCTGATTCAGTTTCATCAGCCATACCCAGCCTGCATGGAAGCCGGCGCCGAGCCCGACGTGCCCGGCGCGGTAGCGCATCGCGCCGAGCAGCATCCCGGCAGCCGCGAGCGCGAGCAACGCGTCGATGCGGAACTCGCTGCGACGAATGCTCGCGAGGCCGCTGTACCAGGCCGTTTCGTCGCCTGCCGCCGGGCCGCCGACGAAGTGAACCGCCGAGTAGACGACGGCGATGACGGCAATCGCCGCGGACGCAGGCAGCGCCCGCAGCGGCGCCATCAGCGCGCCGCGAAAATACGCCTCCTCGACGAGGCCGACGATCGCCGCGGCGACGAGCGCATACGCCGCGGCGGCCGAGAGCTGCGGCAGCGTATCGGCAACGGAAGGCGCTGGAACCCTAATGCCGAGCAGCACGAAAGCCGACGCGAGCGGCATCACGGCCAGAACGCCGAGCGCGAGCCCCGCGCAGAACGCGGAAAGGAACGCACGGCGCGAGCAGCCGAAACCGACAGCGTCGCGGTCGCGGGCGGCGCCCGCAAGGTACAGCGGCAGGAGCAGGAATGCCGTCACCGTCACGACGCGCCGCAGCACGGAGTCGAGCTGCGTGTCTCCGGCATCGCCCAGCGCGACGTAGACGGGGACCGTCAGCAGGCCGCCCACGATCAGGGACGCGGCGAGGTAAACCGCGAGCCTGACGAGGCCGTTCGCCCCGGCACGCCCGACAGTGCCCTGGTTCATCCGATCGGTCCTCCGCGAGCCCGCACGTTCGAAAATCCTCCGGGCGCCCCGACTCCGCAAGGTCCCGCCGTGGCTGCGGCATCCTCGCCCTGCCCGCCTGCGGCAGCGTTCGCCCCGCCGCGCGCCGGCCCCTCCGGCGTTGCGACATGGAGCGGCACATTTCTTGCTTTCTCCAGCGCGACAAGAATGACCACGACACGTCTGACATTCAGCGCAGGTGACGACCGAGCCTGCCGCCGGCCCGCCGCCGGCAGCCAGATGCCCGCGCGCCGTCCCGCTGCTGCCCCGATGGGCGCTTCACTGACCGGCTGGGTCGTCGGCTTTCTGCTGCTCGTCTTAGCCGCGCCGGCTCTCGCCGATGTCGTGTTCACGAGCGAGCCGCCCACGAACGCGACCGTCGGGCAGCGTTATTCGTACACGATGACCGCGATCGATACGGACGACGACGATGATGACGATGACGATGACGATGACGATCGCCGCGGTCGCGGCCGCGATCGCGAACCCGATCGGCTGCAATTCGAAGCGCAGGAGCTGCCTCGGTGGCTCTCTTTCGACGGCGTCGACACGATCTTCGGCACACCGGCGCCACGCGACGTCGGCGATCATCGCGTGCGGCTCGTAGCGAAACAGCGCGACGAAGACGACGAGCAGAGATTCACCATCACGGTCGCCCCCGCACCCAGCCCTCCGCCCCCGAGCAGCCCGCCCGATGCCGATCCGCCGGAGGATGACCCGCCGGACGATCCGCCTGCTCCGCCTCCTCCGCCCGAGGACGACCCGCCGGACGATCCGCCGCCTCCGGCCGAGGACGACCCGCCGGCGCCTCCCGATGACGATCCTCCGCCGAGCGCTCCCCCGCCGCCGACGGACGAGGCGGATCTCGCGGCGGCGCTGAGCGTGTCGCCGAACCCGGTCCTCGTCGGCGCCGCCGCAACGTGGAGCCTGACGGCACGCAACGAATCCGACGTCGACGTCGCAAACGTCGTCCTCGAGACAACGTTCTCGGGCGACGCGCCGTTCAGCGTCGACGACGTGGCGGACGCGTCCTGCTCGCGCGAGCCCCGCGGCGGCGGCACGGCCGTCACGTGCCGCTGGTCGCCGCTGCCCGGCGGGCAATCGCGCTCGGCCGAAGTCACCGGCACGGCCGGCGGAACCGGCGAGGTCGTCGCCGTATCGGCGGTTTCGATCGCCGACGCGGCCCCGGTCGACCCGAACGGCGGCAACGACGAAGCGAGAGTCGTGCTCGACGTCAGCGCGGCTCCGACCGGCGCCCCGTCGCAGGAGCTGACCGCCCCCGGCGCCGTCGCGGCCGCGGTCGAGGATTTCGACGGCGACGGCCGGCAGGATCTCGCGGTGGCGACCGGCGCCGGCGAGCCGACGCTGGTCTTCCTGAACGCATCGGACCCCGACAACGCGAACGCCCAGCCGTTCACGAACCTCGGCATCAGCGCCGAGGACGTATCGCAGGCGGCGGCCCTCGCCACGGGGGATCTCGACGCGGACGGAAGTGCGGATCTCGTCGTCGCGAACGCGAATGCCGCGAATCACATCCTGTTCAACGACGGCGCCGCTTCGTTCGAGCGCGTGGTCCTCGAGGATTCATCGGAGCCGAGCAACGACGTCGCGATCGCGGACGTCGACGGCGACGGCCTGCCCGACGTCGTGTTCGCGAGCGACGACGTGAACACTGTGCATCGCAACCTCGGCGGTCGCCGGTTCGACGCGCGCGAGGACGTCGGCTCGGGGCCGAGCGCGGCCGTCGCCGCGGTCGACCTGACCGGTGACGGCGCCGCCGAGATCGTGTTCGCGAACCCGGACCGCGACGCGGAAGTGTATCGCCGCGCCGACGGCGGTGAAGGCTACACGAGCGCCGCGACGCTCGACGCCGCCCCGGCCGCGTCCGTCGCGGCGGCGGACCTCGACGCGGACGGCGCCGCGGATCTCGCATTCGGACGCCGCTCGGCCGAGGACCTCGTGTTCGCGAACGGCGGGGGCGCTTCGCTGTCCTTCTCGCCGGCGGGCCGCCTGGCGGAGTCGTCGACGGTGGACGTGCTCGTTGGCGATTTCGACGCCGACGGACGCAGCGACGTCGTCACGATCGGCGGCGCGGGCACGCACCGCCATTACGCGAACGACGGCTCGGGCTCGGCCGACTTCCTGCGGAGCGCGGGGCAGTTTGCCGGCAGGGCTGCCGCGGGCGCCGCAGCGGGCAGGTTCGACTCGGACGACGCGCCGGACGTCGCGGTCGCGGGCAGCGGCGTCGTCGCGATCTTCCTGAACGACGGCCGCGGCAGTTTCATCGGATCCGCTGCCGGAGCGCCGCGACTGACGCTGAACGGTCAGCCCACGCTCGTCGTGACCGTCGGCGACAGCTACGAGGATCCCGGCGCCACGGCCATCGACGACGTGGACGGCGACCTGACGGCCAGCATCGTCGTCGATGATCCCGTCGATACGACTGTCATCGGCACGTATACAGTCACGTACGAAGTCGAGGACAGCGCCGGCAACAAGGCGACGGCGACGCGCACGGTCGAAGTCGTCGCGCGCGACGGCGCCGGAGGCGGCGGCGGCGGCTCGGCCGGCATCGTTCTGTTTCTGCTTGCCGCGGTCGCGTCGCTGCTGCGCGCGCGAAACCGCGATCGCTCTTCGCCTGCGCTGAGCCTCGGCCTTCGCTGAAGCTCCGCCTTCACTGAGCCTCCGGCACGCGCGGCCGACGGCTTCGGGCTTTGCCTTGATGGCGCATGCCGGACGCGCTATAAAGGCGCTCGCGGCCGCGCCGCCGCGCTTTCTACAAGAACCGGGTCACGCACCCGCTCTCCCCTTTTCGATTGAGGTCAAGGAAAAGACCACGGATGAGTCAGGCTCGAGCCTCCAACCCGGTTCTCGAATTCAAGGGTCGTCTGATGACCCTGACCATACTCCGCCTGCTGGACTCCTCCGTCGAAGTGCTGGCCCGCGAGCTCGACCGCCGCGTCAAGGAAGCGCCGGCGTTCTTCCGGCACCTGCCCGTGATCATCGACGTCGGTGAAGTGGCGTCGAGCGATCTGCACGAGGACCTGCCGGGGCTCGTGGAGCTGCTGCGGACCCGCGACCTCGTCCCCGTCGCGATCCGCGGCGGCGACGCGCGCTGGGCCGAGGCCGCCGACGCCGCCGGGCTTTCCGTCTACGCGGCAGAGCGCGATCCCGTGGCCCGCAGGCAGGCGCCGGTCGAGGACGACGCCGCGCCGGCTGCCGCTGCTGCCCCGGCGAGCACGGCGGAACCGGTCGTCGAGCGCACGGGCGGCCTGGTCGTCACGCAGCCCGTCCGCTCGGGGCAGCAGATCTACGCCCGCGGCGGCGATCTCGTGCTTCTCGCGCAGGTCAGCCCCGGCGCCGAGGTGCTGGCGGACGGGCACATCCACTGCTACGGCACGCTGAACGGCCGCGCTCTGGCCGGCGTGCGCGGCGACACGGAAGCACGCATCTTCTGTCAGAGCTTCCGCGCCGACCTCGTATCGATCGCGGGGATATACAGCATCAGCGAACAATTCGACGAAGCGCTCACCGGCAAGCCGGTCAGCGTGTCGCTGCATGGCGACACGCTGCGCATAGAGCGCCTGTAAGCGGAACATTACCCGGCCGCGCACGGCGGCCGGCCAGAAATCGAAGGAATCAGAAAGTGGCAAAGATCGTTGTGGTCACCTCCGGCAAAGGTGGCGTCGGCAAGACAACCAGCAGCGCAGCCATCGGTGCGGGTCTCGCGAGAGCGGGTCATCGCACGGCCATCGTCGACTTCGACGTGGGCCTGCGCAATCTCGATCTGATCATGGGCCTCGAGCGGCGGGTCGTTTACGACTTCGTCAACGTCATCAACGAGGAGGCGACGCTGAATCAGGCGCTGATTCGCGACAAGCGCGTCGACAACCTGTTCATCCTGGCCGCCTCCCAGACGCGCGACAAGGATGCGCTGACGGACGACGGCGTCGAGCGCGTGCTGACGGAGATGTCGAAAGACTTCGACTACATCGTCTGCGACTCCCCGGCCGGCATCGAGCGCGGCGCGCTGATGGCCATGTATTTCGCGGACGAGGCGATCGTCGTGACCAACCCGGAGGTCTCCTCCGTGCGCGACTCGGACCGCGTGCTCGGCATCCTGTCCAGCAAGACGCGCCGCGCCGCGAACGGCCAGCCGAAGGTGCGCGAGCATCTGCTGCTGACCCGCTATTCGCCGGCGCGCGTGCAGCGCGGCGAGATGCTGAGCGTCGAGGACGTCAAGGAGATCCTCGCGATCGACCTGCTCGGAGTGATCCCGGAGAGCCAATCGGTGCTGACCGCGTCGAACGCGGGCGTGCCCGTGATTCTCGAAGAGGAGTCGGACGCCGGCCAGGCGTACCAGGACGCCGTCGCGCGTTTCCTCGGCGAGGAGCGCCCGCACCGCTTCGTCAGCAACGAGAAGAAGGGACTCTTCGGCAGGCTGTTCGGGAGCTGACGGCATGAGCTTACTGAATTACTTTCGCGCCCAACGCAGCAAGCGAACGGCGAGCGTCGCCAAGGAACGGCTGCAGATTCTGGTCGCCCACGAGCGCGCGGCGCGCGACGGGCTCGATTACCTGCCCGCGCTGCAGGAAGAGCTGCTCGAGGTGATCCGCAAGTACGTGCAGGTGGACAGAGAGGCCGTGAACATCCAGCTCGATCGCGAAGGCGACTGCGAAATCCTGGAGCTCAACATCACGCTGCCGGACCGCTGAACGAAAAAGGGGTCAGGGCCCTTTTCCCGCCAAAAAGGGGTCAGGGCCCTTTTTCCGCGGAAAAGGGGTCAGGGCCCTTTTTTCGCCTAAAAGGGCCCTGACCCCTTTTTTCTGGACCCCTTTTTTCTGACCCCTTTTTTCAGCGGCCGTCGGCGAAGACGCCGGTCACGAGCACGCTGTAAGCGTCCTGGTCCATGATCTCGACGCGGTTTCGCCCCTGCAGCTTCGCTTCATACAGCGCCTGATCGGCGAGCTGAAGCGCACCGCGTGAGCGGCGCTCCCGGCTCGGCTCGACCACGGCGACACCGGCGCTGATCGTGATCGAGCCGGACGGCGTCGCGCGGTGCTCGATGCCGAGCTCGGCGACGGCGACACGCATGCGCTCGGCGAGCGCCTCCGCTCTGCGGGCGTCGAGGTCGTACAGGATCACGACGAACTCCTCGCCCCCGTAGCGCGCGAGGACGTCGTGCGGACGGGCGACGAGACTCCGCAGCGCCTGCGCGACGCGGCGCAGCGCCTGATCGCCGGCCTGGTGACCGTACACGTCGTTGTAAGCCTTGAACTGGTCGACGTCGATCAGCACGACGGCGAGCGTCCGCTCTTCGTCTATCGCCTTCTGCCACAGGCGCACCAGCTGATCGTCGAAGACGCGGCGGTTCTTCAGTCCGGTCAGCGCATCGTGCTCGGCAAGCTCCGCGATCAGGTGGCTTTCGAGAAAGCTCGTGCGCGACCACCGCTCGAGGTGCCTCGCGGCGATCGCGCAGGCGGCCGCCGACATCGCAAGCAACATCGACGATCGCACCGTCACGGGCGCCGCGAGCCCGAACCACACGGCACCGGCGACGAAGGCCGCGAGCGTCAGCACGACCGAGGTCAGCGCGACCCGGAACGACAGCCCCATGAAGAAGAACGGGCCGAGCACCATCAGGGGCAGGATCATCAGCACCTCGGGCTGGCCGAGGGCTGTCGAGCCGGCCACGCTGAACGCGGCAAGCATGTTTCGCGCGGGAACCACGATTTGGGCCACGGGCAGATAGACGCGCTCGAAGCTCCGGCTCCACGCGATCGCGGCCAGCGCGGCGGAGGCAACGAGAACCACCGCAACCAGGATCAGATTGCCGATCGGCCACCCGTCGGTCAGCAGCTGCTCGAGCCCTCGGACGGCCGCGAGCATGACCGCCAGCACGCATGTGACGCGAATGAGCTTGCGGTTTCCGAGCAGCTGACCGCGAAGATATTCGGCCTCGAATCCGCCGCTGAAACTCCGATTCACCGCGCCGCGCTGCAGCTCGGACGCGTAAGGCGAATGCGGGAACGCACTCAGGTTGGGCGGGAACGGCGCCTGCATAGCGGCGAATGTTACGCCCCGGGCGCCGCGACCAACGTGATCGGTTACGCGTTCCCCGCCTTCGCCGGAGCCGCCGCAGGGCTCCCCCCGCCGGCCGCCGCAAGAACGCTCGCGACGGCCCCCTTTACGCCGGAGGTAATGGAGCCCACGCGCCGTCGGCGTATGATCTTCGGCCATGGTCACCGCAAATGCATCCGCTCAGAACCGCCGGGCGGTCGGGAGCCTGCTCCGCCAATGGCGCACCCGCCGGCGTCTCAGTCAGCTCGACCTCGCGCTCGATGCCGAGATCTCCCCTCGACACCTGAGCTTCCTCGAGACGGGCCGGTCGCAACCGAGCCGCGACATGGTGCTGCGCCTCGCGGAGCGGCTCGATGTGCCGCTGCGCGAGCGCAACGAGCTGCTCGTCGCGGCGGGCTTCGCGCCCACGTTCCCGGAGCGCCGCCTCGACGATGCCGCGCTCGCCGCGGCGCGGCGCGCGATGGAGCTCGTGCTCAAGGGCCACGAGCCGTTCCCGGCACTCGCCGTCGACCGGTATTGGACGCTGGTGACGGCCAATGCGGCGGTGCCTCCGCTGCTCGCAGGCATCGACCGCGACCTGCTGGCCCCGCCGATGAACGTGCTGCGGCTGAGCCTGCACCCGCGAGGACTCGCGCCGCGGATCGCGAATCTGCGCGAATGGCGCGGCCACCTGCTCGAGCGTCTGCGGCGTCAGGTGGAGCTGACGGCCGACGAGCAGCTGGCCGCGCTGCTCGAGGAGCTGCGCGGCTATCCCGCTGGCGACGCGGCCCCCGCGGGACGGCCTTCCGCCGATCTTTCCGCCGATCTGGGCGGCGTGGCCGTGCCGCTCCGGCTGCGCACGGACGACGGCGAGCTCGCTTTCCTCAGCACGACCACGGTCTTCGGCACGCCGGTGGACATCACGCTGTC
>JAFGNC010000615.1 GCA_016927175.1 Gammaproteobacteria bacterium
CCGTCGATATAGACGCCGACGCCCGGCAGACCTCTGACATAGAACTCGGTGGAACCGCTGCCGCCGCCGCCGGCCGGGTTGGCGACGAGGTTCGGCGTCATGATGCCGATATCGGCGCCTTGCTCGATCCCGGCCAGCTCGAGATCCTCGGCCGTGAAGGCCTGTATCGATATCGGCGTGTCCTGCAGATTCGTTTCACGGCGCTGCGCCGTTACGACGACCTCCTCGATCTGCGAGTATGCAGCGGCGGGTGCCAAAACACTCGCGACTGCGGCGCTCAACGCAGCGTATCGACGTACTGATGTTGCCATTGTCCTACCCCCCTGATGGTGACTCGGTCGGCGATGAGGTCACTATGGTGTCGCAAACACACAACGAACCCGAAGCAACGAATAAACCGAGCATTACGCATTGCAGCTGCCGTGTCGTGCATCTGCAACGTGACTGCGACCGCTCGGAAGATTAGCACAACGTGTTTGCCGCGAGCGAAGAATCCGTGCTATGAAGCGCGAGCGCCAGGCAGCCGAGAATCCGACAACGCGTACCGGGGGGTTCGATTACTCATGGATCTACTGCAGGCTCTCAGCGAGCAGGCCGCATTCATCAACTCGGAAGTCATTCCATGGGTGTTACGTCTCGTCATGATCGGGCTGGGGCTTTCCCTGACGCTCGGTGACTTCAAACGCGTCATCGTCTTCCCGAAAGCCGCCGCGATCGGGCTCGTCGCGCAGCTCGTCGGCCTGCCGCTCGCGGCCTTCGCGCTGTCGCTGCTGTTCGACGCGCCGCCCGCGATCGCAATCGGGCTCGTGATACTCGCGGCCTGCCCGAGCGGCGTCACGTCGAACGCCTACACTTTCGCGTCGCGCGCCGACGTGCCGTTGTGCGTGACGCTGTCGGCCGTGACCAGCGTCGTGACGGTGTTCACGATACCGTTCCTGATCAACCTCGCCCTCGACGTGTTCTCCGCCGATGCCGAGCTCGCCGGCCTGCCCGTGTTCGACATGCTTCGCGACCTGATCGGCTACACGCTGGTGCCGCTCGCGCTCGGCATGATGATTCGCGCCTGGTTCACGAGCTTTGCGGAGAAGGCCGTCGAGCCGATCCGCAAGAGCGTGCTGTACCTGATGATCGCGGTGCTCGTCCTCGGCGCGGTATCGAGCTACCGGGAAATCATCGAGCATTTCGCGACGGCCGGCCTGCTCGTGCTGACGATGAACGTCGGGACGATGGCGCTCGGTTTCGGTCTCGGCAAGCTCTTCAGGCTGCCGACGCCGCAGGTCGTCACGATCACGTTCGAGGTCGGCGTGCAGAATCTGGCGCTGTCCTTCGCGATCACGTTCACGATGCTGGAGCGCCCCGACCTCGCCATTGCGGGCCTGCTGTACGCCGTGATCATGCCCGCGACGGCGCTCGCCTTCGTCTCGATCGCCCGCCGCATGCTCGGCCCCGACGAGCAGGCACCCGCCGCGACCCGCGTCGTGCACGAGTAGAAGGATTGCGGAGGAGCCGGAACATGACTACGTCGAACATCCATGCGTCGAACATGACCACGGCGCGCCGAAGCCGCTTCGGCTGCAGCGCGCCGCTCGCGACGCTGACCGCAGCGACGCTGCTCGCCGCGGCCGCGGCACCGCTCCTCGTCGAGGCACAACAGCCCGACGTGCCCGACCTCGCCGGCAAATGGTTTCCCGACTACTGCATCCCGGACGGCCTCACGTGCCCGTTTGACGTCGAGAAGCTGAAACTCGCGCCGCGGGCCGTCGAGTTCATGCAGAACTTCGACGAGGCGATCTCGCCCAAGTACGACTGCGTACCGGCCACGGTACCGAGCCTGATCGCCGATCCTTACGTATGGCGGATCGAGCAGCGCTCGCACCGCGTCGATTTCTTCTACGAGAAGGACGGCATACACCGCGTCGTCTGGCTCGACGGCAGGAGCCATCCGCCCGCCAGCGAGCGCAGCGTGCAGGGGCACTCGATCGGTCGCTACGAGAACGGCGCGCTGGTCGTCGAGACGAGCAACTTCACGTACGACCCGATCGGCTTCGACGACATGACGGTGTTGCCGAGCTCGACGCTGAAGGTCGTGACGGAGCGTTACCGGCGCGAAGGCGACCGGCTGATCGTGGACCTGACGGTCGAGGACCCGCTCTATCTGGAGGAGCCGGCCGTGACCCGCTTCGAGTGGGAGGCAACCGATTTCGAAATGCTGCCGTACGAGTGCGACCCGGTAAAGGCGCGGCAACCGCTGGAGTTCCTGCCCGAATAGGAGCCCGGCGCGCGGGCGGGCGCTGCCCGCTCCGCACGCACTCCAAGCTACTTCTTCGGCCGGTATCCGACGCGGGCGGGCTCCGCGTAAGGCGCGGGCCCGACGATTGCCCTGATTTCCGCCTGCTCGTGGCGCTCGACCGTCGGCTTGTTCGTGCCGCCGTTCTCTTCGCCCCAGACGACCGTCACTTCGGTTCCGTCGGCGGCGTCGTCGGCGTCGATCATCGCGAGCGACAGCATCGCCCGCTCGTTGTACGAGTAGCCCGTATAGGTCGACACGCCGACGATTCTGCCGTCCCTGATCACCTTGTCGCACGGCAGCGTCGCGTAGTTCGCGAGCGGCAGATCGATGTATTTCGAGGCACGGCCGTCGCCCTTGAACATCGAGTCGAACACGCGGCCGACGTCGTCGCCGTTCCAGACCAGCGTGACTTTCCTGCGGTGGGGACGATCCGCGATCTGCTCGAGCGCCTCCCGTCCGACGAAGTCGTGGTCAAACTTGACGATCGAGCCGTAGCCGATGTCGTACGGCGTCACGTAGTAATCGGCGATATCGTCCGAGCAGAAACTTCCGCCGAGCGACGCCATCGCCTCGTAGCTGCTGCCGGGCAGCCACTCGCGATACGCCCTCATCTTCTCGCCCGTATAGACGGCCGGGACCGGCGACGGGATCCAGCCGGACTCGAGCGTGCTGGTCGGATAGGTTCTCGAGCCGACGAGCCGGATTCCGAACTCGCGCCCGGCCTCGTAAATCGCGTCTCTGACCGCCTCGCCGTGCTGCCAGTCGCCGAACAGCTCCCAGCCCGGCTGGCCGACCATGCCGTGCCGCAACGCGTGCACGTCGTGCCCGGCGATGCTGAACACGTCCATATTGAAGAACCTGATGTCCGGCACCGGCTTGCCGGTCACCTTCTCCATGACCTTCAACGCGTTCGGCCCCTGCACCTGATACCGGAAGACCTTTCTGCGCCCGCGGTTCACCGCGGAGCGCTCGTCCCGCTCCACCGTGGCCTCGTAGTTGCCCGTCTCGCAGTGGTAGTGCACCCAGTTCGCGGCCGGCGGCCGCCCGACCAGATTGAAGCGATTCTCGGACAGGTAGAACAGGATCGCGTCGCCGATGACGTGCCCGTCGTAGTTGCAGGCGACGAACTGCTTCGCCTGTCCGACCCGGAAGTTCTTGAAGCTGTTGATCGCCAGATCCGACAGCAGTTGCAGCGCGTCGGGACCCTCGACGTACAGGTCGGTCATGTGATGAGACTGGTCGAATAGCGCGCACGTCTCCCGCCAGGAGCGCTGCTCGTCTCTCCAGTTCGTGAACTCCGACGGCACGACCGGAAACGCGTAAGGACCGATTTGGGAATTACGCAACAACTCGACCGGGCTCCCGACAGATTGCAGCGCCTGCTCCAAGCTTCGATGACTCATGATCGTCGACCTCTTTCCTTATAGTATGCACGGCTCAGCGACGCGAGCGCCGCGCGAGTATAGCAGCTCGATTCCTCCGCTCCTCCTTACGAACCATGTGGTGCGGATGAAACGCAATTGCCCGTACACATGAATTGCCCTACTCTTTCGCGGACGACGCACCGATCAAAAAGGGAATGAAAGCGGTCACGGCGGCTCGTGACATGAGCCTGCCGCCTCGAACAGGGGCCGCTTCTCGAGGAGACGACCTATGGCTTACATCTTTCATCAGGACGATCTGCCGCGGATGCTGTCGGTCGTTCCCGGCCGCGAACGCGTGTTCTTCGCCAGCAAGGAGCTGACGGACATGGACGACATGCTCGCGGGCGTCATGTACTACAGCGACGGGGCCTCGTCGCCGTACCACATGCACAAGAACTGCGAGCATTTCTACTTCATATTCGAGGGCACGGCGACGATCGAAACCGAAGAGGGCGTCCAGGATCTCGAGCCGGGCGATCTCGTTTTCATCCCCGCCGAGGAGAAGCATCGCCTGCGCTCCAAGGAGCCGCTGTTCTACTTCGAGTTCCAGGCGCCGAACCG
>JAFGNC010000616.1 GCA_016927175.1 Gammaproteobacteria bacterium
GACAGGCGGCCCGCATGCGAGCCGCCTGCATCGAAGCGCGAGAAGAAGCTGCTCGACGCGACGGCGCCGGCGGAGCTCATCGGCGCCGCGACCGGCGCGTTCTCGAGGATCGGATTGCCGTCCTCGTCTACGCCGACCTGGATCACGACGTCCTGCAGCGCGCCGTTGACGACCTGCTGCTCGTTGTCCGGAAACAGCAGCTCGCGGTAGGCGTTGAACTGATCGGCTTCGTCCGGCGACAGACCGTCCGAAAGGTCGAGTTGCGCGGCGGGTACCTGCGTCGCGCCCATCGCATCGATCGGCGCGTGGCAGCCGCCGCGCGCGCATGTATCGTCCGCGAGCACGGTCACGCCGTCGTTCGGGTCGATCGTCTGCCGCACGACGCTCCACAAAGCGTGGATGTGCGTTTCGTAGTTGATGACGATCCGGCAGTCCGCGCTCCAGCTCGTCATGCACGCGGACGCCGTCGGCGGCGGCGTGGTCAGCCCCTGGTAGCGACGCTCGAGCGGCCCGTCCGGCGCGCGGCCGGCGGGATCCGTCCACACGTCCTCGTACAGCAAGTCGACGGACGGCAGGAGCACGGCGCAGTCCGTCTGGCAGCTGACGCGCGTGCGCGCTTCCGCCATCGTCTCGCCGAAGTCCGGAACGATCGTCGAAACCGTGTTCGGGAACGGCACGCCGGTGCTCGGCGCGCCGTCGTAGGCGGCATCGAAGCTGCCGCGGCGGCCATGCGACAGGCCGCTGTCCGGATCGTGGCAGCCGTTGCACTCGAGCTCCTCGCCCGGCAGCACCTGCAGCCAGTTCCGGTGACGCGGCGAGATGCGCCGACCGTCCGCGTCTACGACGCTGACGGCAAGCGCCACGTTGGCCGGCACCTTGATCCTTACCGAGCCGTCCGGCTCGATCGGCGCATAGCCGACGATCTCGCGCATGCCCTGACTCCGGTCGCGGCCGAAAGCCGTGTTGTCGAGCTCCACGACGTCGTCGTCCGGTATCGAAACGGCCTTGACCACACGCAGGAAGCGCGCGGGCCGCTCGGCGGCGAGCGTCGCCAGCGGATCGGCCGTGCTTTCGATCCCGCCCGGCGCCGTGTCGACGCCGTCGACGTCGTATACGCTGCGGATCGACAGAATGCCGACTCCCTGATCCACGAGGTCCTGATCGAGATCGACGCCTGCGACCTTGTCCGGAATCCACTCAGGCGCCGGTCGCGGCTGCGCGGCGACGACGTCGCCGATCAGCACGCCCTCCTCGCCGACGACGATCGGCAGCTGCGTCTCGTCCCTCGGGTCGTACATCCAGATGCCGTAAAGCGGCGGCGCGGACAGCACCGTCGGGTCGGCGAGCAGCTCATCGGTGCACGGCACGATGAGGCCGTCGTCGACGAGCCGGCAGATCGACCAGCTCGCGAGGACGCGCCCGGTCCCGTCCCACAGCGGGAACGCCGAGCTGAAGCGGCCGCCCGGCGACGGCGCCTGGTCCGTCCGCACGCCGTCCGGCGTCGCGGAAACCTGCGCAGGGCCCGGCAGCCCCGCGTTGGCCGCGGTCGGCTGCGTGTTCTCGACGTAGACGGGTGTGTCGATCATGACGATGTCGCCGCCGAGATCCGGCTGATCGAACGGCCGTGCGATCGCCATGACCCGGCCATCGGGCATCTCGCGGGCGCCGACGAGCTGCACCTGCCCGCCGTCCGTTCCGGTCTCGTGGCTGCGGGCGCCGTACAGCAGCTCGAGCTCGGTACCGTCAGGGTTCATCTGATAAAGGTGGATTCCGTTCACGCCGCCGGCGTGGTCCCAGCGGCTGAACATGACCTTGCCGTTGTCGAGCACGCTCGGATCGAAATCATGGCTCTGGTTGAATGAGATCTGCCGGAGGTTCTCGCCGTCGTCGTCCATGACGTGCAGCACGAAGGCCGGCTCGTTGCGGTCCTCGTCGAGCGCATCGAACTGCGGCTTGCCCTCGTCGAGCAGAATCGCCTTCGACTGACGCTGACGCGTCGACGCGAAGACGATGCGCCCGTCGGCGAGATAATGCGGCGACAGGTCGTGACCGGCTTCCGCCGTGATGTCCGACGCGATGACGCGCCGCAGCGTGTCCGTCGGAATCTCGTATTCCCAGACGTTCCAGGTCGGCTGGTCCTCGTCGTCGAGGTTCGGGTCGAACGGGCCCCGCATCGCGAACAGCACCTTGGTGCCGTCGGCCGATATCTCGACGCCCATGACGTCGCCGAGCCCCTGCGTCACGCCCTCGGTGACGTTGCGTTCGGCAGCGGTCGGCGACGCGCGGTCGCGCAGGTACAGATCCGTGCCGACGTTGAAGCGGAGCACGTCCCGCAGGTCTTCGCTCGATTGGATCTGCATCTGCTCGTCGAGCAGCGGGCCCTTCGTGTAGGCGATCGGGAAATCGACCGCAACGGGATCCGGATCCTGGCCGGAACCGACGCCTACGCCGCCGTCACCGCCGCTGCTGCAGCCGGCGGTGAGCAGCGCCAACGCCGCCGCGATGCCCGCGGCGGACCGGACGACCCTGCGCCGCGGAACGCGCGGACGCACATCGCTCGAGGCACGGATGCTCATAGGAGGCTCCCTCTCGTTTCATTTCCGCCGCGATCGAGGGGCGCGGACCGATCCTTCAAACGTCATCGGCGACGATTTCCTTGTGAGCGAGAGACGATGAGAACTGTCGTCGGAGTTACGGCTCGCGATTGGACGTAATCTCGACCTGCTCATAGTGGCCGCGCCGGCGCGCCGCCGCCGTTAACGCCATCACAGACCGTCCCATCACGGACCGCGCCATCACAGAGCGTTGCGCCGCCGAAACGCCGCGCCCCGACCTTGCGCGAGCCACCGACAGCGCTGGCGACTTCACGTAATTCGAGCCGCCCGAACCCCGCAAACGCCCCGCTGCACAGGAAACGGCACCAGATCACGACGGCGACTCTATGCGCCGGCTACGCTATCGCCGAACTGTCGCGAAACCGCGACGTCGCGAATTTTCCACATTACGGAGCACCACGCGAATGTGCTGTACTGCGCCCGCAATCGGGACATTGCCGAATATCGGGAGCATCGGAATGAATGCCGGGACGAAGTGGCGCTCGAAGCTCAGAGCCTTCGTCGACAGACGACTGACGTGGTGGCTGTTCGTCGCCACCGCATTGCTGCTCGCGGGCGTATCGGCCGCGCTGGCCGGGCCGCGCGAGCAGGCGCAGCGGATCCACGATCGCATCGCGGGCGTTCCGCCGAGCGATGCCGTGCTGGACCAGATGGAGACCCTGATCGGCAACGGCAACGCGACCGGAGCGGCGCTGCTCGCGACGAACGACCCTCATTTCTATACGGTGACGCTGAAGAACTTTGCGGCACCGTGGACGAACCGCGACCAGTCGCCGTTCGTCCCGCTGAACGATTACACGACGCTCGTGATCGGCCTCGTCATGGAGGACCGGCCGTTCGATCAGATCCTGTACGGCGATCTGCTGTACATGAGTCCGAACGTGTCGCCGGCGCCGTCGGCCTCGAGCAATGCGCACTACGAGGCGCTCGAGCAGCGCATGCTCGATCCCGATTTCGAGCCGGAGGCGGAGCTCGC
>JAFGNC010000129.1 GCA_016927175.1 Gammaproteobacteria bacterium
ATGTGGATCCGGATCTTCCCGGACAAGCCGATCACGAAGAAGCCGCTCGAAGTGCGCCAGGGCAAGGGTAAGGGCAACGTCGAGTACTGGGTCGCGCAGATCCAGCCCGGCCGCCTGCTGTACGAGATGTCGGGCGTGTCGGAGGACGTCGCGCGAGAGGCCTTCCGGCTGGCCGCGGCGAAGCTGCCGATCCGGACGGTCATCGTCGAGCGGCAGCCGGCGTAGGGCCTGGCGGGTAAGGACGGATCGGCGAACGGCACATGAAAGCGAAAGAGCTCAGAGACATGACGGACGAAGGCCTCGCGGAGGAGCTGCTGAAGCTTCGGCGCGAGCAATTCAACCTGCGGATGCAGTCGGCTACGGGGCAGGGCGCGAAGCCCGACCAGCACGGCAAGGTCCGGAAGGACATCGCCCGGATCAAGACCGTGTTGACGGAGCGGGCCAGCAAGAAGGGTGACGAGCGATGAGCGGCGCCGAAGAGAGCGCTGACGAGAAGAAGGTCCGCAAAGTCACGGGCCGGGTCGTCAGCAACAAGATGGACAAGAGCGTGACGGTCGCGATCGAGCGCCTGATCAAGCATCCCGTGTACGGCAAATACATTCGGCGCACGACGAAGGTCGTCGCGCACGACGAGGACAACGCCTGCCGCGAGGGCGACACCGTCGCGATAGCGGAGTGCCGGCCCATATCGAAACGCAAGTCGTGGCGGGTCGTCGAGATCGTCGGAACCACCGCCGGCGGCGAGGCTTGAGGACCGATCGATGATCCAGACACAGACAGTGTTGACTGCGGCCGACAACAGCGGCGCCCGGCGGGTGATGTGCATTAAGGTCCTCGGCGGGTCGAAGCGCCGGTATGCGCGCATCGGCGACGTGATCAAGGTCACGATCAAGGACGCGATTCCCCGCGGCCGCGTCAAGAAGGGCGAGATCTACAATGCGGTCGTCGTCAGGACGAAGCAGGGTCTGCGCCGCCCCGACGGGTCTGCCATCCGTTTCGACGGCAACGCGGCGGTTCTGCTGAACAACCGGCTCGAGCCGATCGGCACCCGCATCTTCGGGCCGGTCACGCGAGAGCTCAGGACGAACCGTTTCATGAAGATCATTTCACTCGCCCCGGAAGTGCTTTGACGGCGGGCGCGGGTAACGGAAGCGAACGATGAGACGCATCAGGAAAGGCGACGACGTGATCGTCATCGCCGGCAAGGACAAGGGCCGGCGCGGCACCGTGCTGCGCGTATACCGCGACGATCGGGTGCTGGTCGAGAACGTCAACGTCGCGCGCAAGCATCAGCGGGCGAATCCGAATGCGGGCGTGCCCGGCGGCATCATCGAGAAGGAAATGCCGCTGCACATCTCGAACGTGATGCTGTTCAACCCGGCGACCAGCAAGGGCGACCGCGTGGGCATCAGGACGCTCGGCGACGGGCGCAAGGTGCGTTACTTCAAGTCCAACGACGAAGTTGTGGATGCCTGAGATGAGCAGGTTGCAGCAATATTACAGAGAGACCGTCGTTCCGCAGTTGATGGAACGCCTTCAGGTCGCGAATCCGATGGCCGTGCCGCGGTTCGTCAAGGTGACGCTGAACATGGGCGTCGGCGAAGCGCTGGCGGACCGCAAGATCCTCGACAACGCGATGAACGACCTCGCCCGGATCACCGGCCAGAAGCCCGTGCCGTGCAAGGCGCGCGTGTCGGTCGCGAGCTTCAAGGTGCGCGAGGGCTTCCCGATCGGCTGCAAGGTCACGCTGCGGCGCGAGCGCATGTACGAATTTCTGGACCGCCTGATCAACGTGGCGATCCCGCGCATCCGCGATTTCCGCGGGTTCTCCCCGCGGGCGTTCGACGGTCGCGGCAACTACAACCTCGGCGTGCGGGAGCAGATCATCTTCCCGGAGATCAACTACGACCAGATCGACACGCTGCGGGGGCTGGACATCGCAATTACGACGACGGCGAAGGACGACGAGGCGGGTCGTGCGCTGCTCGAAGCGTTCAATTTTCCGCTCAGGTCCTGAGCTTGGAGCTTATTGATGGCTAAGAAATCGATGATCGCGCGCAACGAGAAGAGGCAGGCGACCGTGGAGCGCTATGCCGCGAAGCGCGAGCACTACCGCAAGATAATCCGCGACCCGCGCGCGTCGGACGAGCAGAAGCTCGACGCGCAGATGCGGCTGCAGGCGCTGCCCCGTGACGCGAGCCCGGTCCGGCTGCGCAACCGCTGCGCGATCTCCGGCAGGCCGCACGGCTACTACCGCAAGTTCGGCCTGGCGCGGAACAAGCTTCGCGAGGCGACGATGCGCGGAGAGATCCCCGGCCTGTCGAAGGCGAGCTGGTAGTGCGGAACGGTTTCGGCGAGGAATCGACATGAGTATGAACGACCCGATTTCGGACATGCTGACGCGCATCCGCAACGGCCAGACGGCCCGCAAGGTGTCCGTATCGATGCCGGCGTCGCGGCTGAAGTCCGCGATCGCGAAAGTGCTGCAGGACGAGGGCTACATCGGCGGGTTCTCGACCGGTGACGTCGACGGCAAGCCCACGCTGACGATCGAGCTGAAGTATTACCAGGATCGGCCGGTCATCGATCACATCGAGCGCGTCAGCCGTCCCGGGCTGCGCGTGTACTCGAGCGCGGCGGACCTGCCGAAGGTGCAGGGGGGCCTCGGTGTGGCGATCGTGTCGACGTCCGACGGCGTCATGACGGACCGGCAGGCGCGCGCCGAGGGGCACGGCGGCGAAGTGCTGTGCTACGTGTCGTAAGGAGCGCGAACGATGTCTAGCAGAGTAGCGAAGCGGCCGGTCGCCCTCGGCAAGGACGTGACGGCCGACATCTCGGCCGGCGCCGTCACGGTCAAGGGTCCGAAGGGATCGCTGTCGCTGAACCTGAGCCAGGAGGTCGAGGTCAAGCAGCAGGATTCGGAGCTGACGATCGCGGCCCGCTCCGGCAGCCGCTTCGCGAACGCGATGGCGGGCACGACGCGGGCACTGCTGAACAACATGGTCAAGGGCGTCAGCACCGGCTTCGAGCGCAAGCTCGAGCTGGTCGGCGTCGGCTACCGCGCCCAGGCGCAGGGTCAGAAGCTGAATCTGGCGCTCGGTTTCTCGCACCCGGTCGAGTACCAGGTGCCGGAAGGCATCAGCATCGAGACGCCGAGCCAGTCGGAGATCCTCGTCAAGGGGATCGATCGGCAGCGCGTCGGCCAGGTTGCGGCGGAGCTTCGGCGCTTCCGTCCGCCCGAGCCCTACAAGGGCAAGGGCGTCAGGTACGCGGACGAGCGTATCGTGCTGAAGGAAGCGAAGAAGAAGTAGGACCGAAGAGCAGGGCCCGGCAAGCAGGGCCCCGAAGAAGCAGGACCCAAAGAAGCAGGACCATGCAAAAGAAGGAACGGCGGCAAAGGCGAGGCAAGCGCGGCCGCGTGAAGATCGCGCTGCTCGGCTCGCACCGGTTGTGCGTGCACCGCACGCCTCGGCACATTTACGCGCAGATCATCGCGCCCGACGGCGGCCACGTCGTCGTCAGCGCGTCGACGCTGGTCAAGGACCTGCGGCAGGGGCTCGGCGCGACCGGCAACAAGGACGCCGCGGCGGCCGTCGGCAAGCTGCTGGCGGAGCGGGCGAAGGCGCAGGGCATCGAGCGCGTCGCATTCGACCGCTCGGGCTTCAAGTTCCACGGCCGCGTCAAGGCGCTGGCGGATGCCGCCCGCGAGGGCGGGCTGCAGTTTTGAGGGCTTTCGATCCACGAGGGGCTCGCGCACCAGGCGGGCTCGAAACGAGCGTTGAGTCGTAACGTATGGCAAACACCGAAGAATTTCAGGAAAAGCTCGTCGCGGTGAACCGCGTGGCCAAGGTCGTCAAGGGCGGCCGGCAGTTCGGCTTCACGGCGCTGACGGTCGTGGGCGACGGGAACGGCCGCGTCGGCTACGGTTACGGCAAGGCGCGCGAGCTGCCGCTGGCGATCCAGAAGGCCATGCAGGCGGCTCGCAAGAACCTGCGCACGATCCATCTGCGGAAGGACACGCTGCAGTACGAGCTGCTCGGGCGCCACGGCGCGACGCGCGTGTTCATGCAGCCGGCCGGTGAAGGCACGGGCATCATCGCGGGCGGCGCCATGCGTGCGGTGTTCGAGTGTGCCGGCGTCCGCAACGTGCTCGCGAAGAGCTACGGGTCGCGGAATCCGATCAACGTCGTGCGCGCCACGCTGAACGCGCTGGCCGACATGCGCTCGCCGCAGGCCATCGCGGCGAAGCGCGGCAAGACGCTGGAAGAAATCACCGGGCAACCCAAAGGTTGATGAGTCGTGGCACAGGGCAGCAACAAAATCCGGCTGACGCTGGTCAAAAGCAAGCACGGGCGGACGCCGGGCCACGCGGAGTGCCTGGCCGGTCTCGGCCTGCGGCGCCGTCAGCAGACGGTGGTCGTCGCGGATACGCCGGAGAACCGCGGCATGATCCACAAGGTCGCGTACCTGCTCCGCGTCGAGGAGGCATGACGTGCGATTGAACGATTTGAAACCTGCCCGCGGCAGCCGGCACGCCGGCAAGCGCGTCGGCCGCGGCGGCGCCGCCGGTCAGGGCAAGACGGCTGGCCGCGGCACCAAGGGTCAGCACGCGCGAGCGGGCGGCTACCACAAGGTCGGCTTCGAGGGCGGCCAGATGCCGCTGCAGCGGCGGCTGCCGAAGATCGGCTTCGTGTCGCGCCGCGCGGCGGCGAGCGCGGAGGTGCGCGTGCACGAGCTGGCACGCTTCGACGGCCAGACCGTCGACCTCGCGGCGCTGAAGGCCGCGGGCATCGTGTCGAAGCGCGCCGAGCGCGCGAAGGTCATCGCCTCGGGCACGCTCGACAAGGCCGTCAAGGTGACGGGCGTCAAGGTGACGCCGGGCGCGAGGACGATCATCGAGGCTGCCGGAGGCAGCGTCGAGTAACGCTGCCCGTCAGCAGCAATCGGAGCAGCAAGAGCACGATCATGGCCAGGACCGGAGCAGCCACGCCAGCCACGCTATTGGGCGACGCCACGCGCTTCGCCGATCTCAGGCAGCGCCTGCTGTTCCTGATCGGCGCGCTGGTCGTGTACCGCATCGGAACGTTCATTCCGGTGCCGGGCGTCGATCCCGTGGCCATGCAGCAGCTGTTCCAGGATCAGTCCGGCACGATCCTGCAGATGTTCAACATGTTCTCGGGCGGTGCGCTGGAGCGCCTGTCGATTTTCGCGCTCGGGATCATGCCGTACATCTCGGCGTCGATCATCATGCAGATGGCGACGCACGTCGTGCCGACGCTGCAGCAGATCAGGAAGGAAGGCGAGGCGGGCCGGCGCAAGATCACGCAGTACACGCGCTATGGCACGGTCGTGCTGTCGAGCTTCCAGGCGATAGCGGCCGCGACGGCGCTGCAGAACAATCAGGTCGTGCTGAACCCCGGGCCGAACTTCATCGCGATCGCGGCCGTCACGCTCGTGACCGGCACGATGTTCCTGATGTGGCTCGGCGAGCAGATCACGGAGCGCGGCGTCGGCAACGGTATCTCGATGCTGATTCTCGCCAGTATCATATCGGGCCTGCCGTCGGCGATCGGCGGCACGCTGGAGCTGGTCAACACGGGCGGCATGAACCAGGCGATGCCGATCGTGCTCGGCATCGTGATGCTGGGCGTCACGGGCTTCGTCGTGTACATGGAGCGGGCTCAGCGGCGCATCACGGTCAATTATGCGAAGCGGCAGCAGGGCCGGCGCATGTACGCGGGGCAGACGAGCCACCTGCCGTTCAAGATCAACATGTCGGGCGTGATCCCGCCGATCTTCGCGTCGAGCCTGATCCTGTTCCCCGCGACGATCGCGACCTGGTTCGGCACCAGCCAGCCGTGGCTGCAGCGCATCGCCGCGAGCATGTCGCCGGGCCAGCCGATCTATATCCTGCTGTACGGCTCGCTGATCGTGTTTTTCTGCTTCTTCTACACGGCGCTGGTCTTCAACGCCCGCGAGACGGCGGACAACCTGAAGCGCTCGGGTGCGTTCATCCCGGGCATCAGGCCGGGCCAGCAGACGGCGGAGTACATCGACAAGGTGCTGACCCGGCTGACGTTCTGGGGCGCGCTCTACATCACGGCAGTCTGTCTGATGCCGGAGTTCATGATTCTGCAGTTCAACGTGCCGTTCTATTTCGGCGGGACGTCGCTGCTGATCATCGTCGTCGTCACGATGGATTTCATGTCGCAGCTGCAGGCGCACATGATGACGCACCAGTACGAAGGCCTGCTGAAGAAGGCGAATCTGAAGGGTTACGGGGGACGTCCGGGCTGACGTCCTGCCGGGAGTGGAAGTCATGAAAGTTAGAGCTTCGGTTCG
>JAFGNC010000130.1 GCA_016927175.1 Gammaproteobacteria bacterium
CGCCGCCCTGAACTCGCCCGGCGGGGCAGGGTCTAGTCGATAAAGGGTCACCTTTCGCATGCCTGCACAAGACCCGGCGCCCGCTCGGAAGTCCTCGCCGCATTCGGCACGAACGCGCCGCGGCGTCGCATGGCTCGGCTCGGTGGCCGTGCATGTTCTCGCGGCTTTCCTCGCGACGCGCGCATGGTGGCCGGCGGTTCCGGGCGACGAGCCGGTCGTGCTCAGCGTCGTCTGGCTCGAGGACGTGCCGCAACCTGCGGCGAAGCCGGATCCCGAGCCCGAGCCCGCTGCGGAAATCGCGCCCGAGCCCGAGGTCGACCCCGAGCTGCGGCCCATTGCGGAGGTCGAGCCCGAGTCCGAGCCGGAGATCGACGACCGGATCGCGGAGCGGACCGTTGCGGATACGGAAGTGCCTCCGGCGGAGGGCGAAGCCCGCGCGGAGCCGGAGCCGCTGCCCGCGCCGGAGCCCGCCAGCGCCGGGGATCGGGACGCGCAGGCCGCACCCGAAGGGGACGAGCCCGCCACGGAGGCGGATCGGGCCGCGCCGCCGCGTACCTTCATCGTCCGCGAGATCGATTGGGAAGAGGAGCGCCGCCGCGCCGTTGACAGGGTCTCCGAGCAGCTGCAGCAGGAAGACCGATACATGACGTTTTCGCTGGCCGACGTGGTCGAGGAGCCGCCGCCCGAGGAGCCGGGCACGGTCGAGGACATCTTCGAGGCCGCGGAGCGCGGCGGCGGCAGCAACGGTCCCGCGCTCCTGACGCCGGGACGCTCGGGCGGACCGGTCGGCCGGCGCATCACGGCATTGTGCGACGTGCTCGGCGGAATCGGGCTCAGCCTCCAGGGCTTCGGCGTCGGCAGCCTCTGCGCCGAGCGGGAGGCCTACACGCTGTTCGCCGAGATCAAGCCGAATTACCTGCGCGCCCGTCCCGAGTGCACCGAGGTTCCCGGTGCCGAGGCGCCGTCGGGCATCAGCGCCGGGACCGGCGATCCGACGGTCAAGTGCCGGCTGGTCCCGATCGACGAAAGCGCAAGCGCGCGGCCGGCCGACGATCTGTACGCGGAGCAGGGCACCGACGCACCGGCCGGCTCAGCGGAGCCCGTAGCGCCGGACTCTCGCGCTTCCGCGCCCGAGGTCGCCGGCGGCGCGCGATGACCACGCGATGAAGTCTAGCGCGGCCCGTAGTGCGGCACGGGCCGGCCGACCTCGTACGCGCCGAGATCCGGCGCCGCGCCGTGGTACCCGTCGGTGATGCCGGGCAGCACCGTGCCGGCGTCGACGGCTGCCGAGTCTGCGCGCAGCCGCAGGTCCACGTCGTCCGGGCCGTACAGCCGCGAAGGATCCGTGAAGTCGGGCGGCGCCGCGTCGCGGAAGACGTCGTAGTCGATTTCGACGCTGTGCCGGTCCTGGCCGGTTGCCGCGGAGTAGTCGGCGAGGGCCGCGAAGCGCCGCGTCTCGCGCTCGCCGTCGTAGTCCGCCGTGACGCCGTCCGGCGGCGAGGTCCATGCGAAGGCGTGCCCGCCGCCTGGATTCGGGCGGAAGCCGTTGTAGTCGGAGGAGCTGTAGCGCGTGAAGGTGTCGATCGCGAACACCTCCGGTCGAGCGCCCTGGCCGAGGATCAGGTTGTTACGGAAGTGGATGTTAGACGCGGGGGAGAGCTGCGCGACCTCGCCGACGTAGGTGTTCTGATACACCAGGATGCCGGACGGATTGCCGTGCACCTTGAGCGGGCCGTACACGCCGTTGTAGACGACGTTGCGGAAGAAGTAGACCGGCCCGCCCAAGACCGGCTGCGGGCTCATCGCGCCGGTCGCCGTGTTGAAGCAGCGATTGCGGAAGATGCGGATGTTGTGCATCGCGCCGTCCGCCTCGAAGCAGTTGTCGTGCACGTTCGAGACGTCGTTGCCGTAGACGTCGATCGAGACGGGCATCCGGTCGCGCGGCACGTCGGGATAGCCGTCCGGCATGCCGTACGTGGCGTGGTCCAGAGCGTCGTGAAAGCCGCTGACGCGGTTGTGCGCGATGACGTGCCCCGAGCCGTACACGGCGACGGCATAGTACGACCTCAGCCTGCGCTTCTCCTCGAAGCCCGGCTGCTCTGCCCATGGCCACACCTCGAGCCAGCCGAAGAGCGCGTCCGGGTCGTTGCGGCCGATCATGACGTTGTCGGCGATATAGAAGCTCTTCGAGCCCGACCAGTCCGTGTGGATCGCGACGCCGACGTCCTCGAAGCGCGACCGCTTGACCGTCAGCCCCGCCGAGCCGGCAATGCCTTTCTGGCCTGCTTCGATCGCGGTCCTCGTATTGCGGAAGGTGATGCCTTCGAAATAGATGTGATCCGCGCCCATGACGTTGAACAGCACGTCGTTGCCGTCGCCGTCGAAGATGGCCTCGCCGTCGCCGGCGGCTCTGATCGCGATCGGCCTCTCGGCCGTGCCGCTCGCGAGCAGATAGTAAGTGCCGTCCCACGGTGTGCCGCAGCAGGTCGTGAAGTCGGATTGGATCTCGTGGCTGTAGTTCGTGCGGTCGTAATCCTCGTAGACGCCGCCGTGCACGAGGATCGTGTCGCCGGGCCGGACGCGCGGCGGCGACGCGCGGGCCCAGTCGCCGCCGAGCGCCGCGCTGTAGAAGGCGGCGAGCAGGCCCATGAAGGCCGGCTCCTCTTTCGGGCCCGCGTGGCCCGGGGGATAGACGTGGAAGACGCGCCCGTCCGCCGCGGGCTGCGGCTCGGCACGCGTTCTTGCGGTGACGATCCTGTCGGGCTCGCCCGCGACGCCATCCGGGTCCTCGATCCGGAAGCGGACCTCGTACTCCGTGTCCTCATCGAGCTCGAGCAGGCTCCCGGCGAACATATTCGGCGCGGTGTAGTCGAGCGTGTCCCAGAACACGGTGCGCTCGCCGTGCAGGCGCAGCGGCGGCGGACCGCGTCGCCAGCCGTCGTCGCCGCGTCTGCGGTAATCGACGCTGACCGAAGCGTTGCGGTTCGCGTCCCCTTCGATCGGCCATTCGAAGCCGAGCGAGATCAGCGTCGGGGGCTCGACGACGATGTCGCCGGGCGTCACGGCGTCGCCCTGCGCGCGCGCCGCCGCCGGCGCGAGTGCGAGCATCGACGCGAGCAGCAGAGGCGGTAACGGTGCGGGGGTCGTCATCGCAGTCTCCTTCCGGTCGGCCGGGGCACGTGAAGCCCCCGTCACAGCTTCGGGATCCGGATCCGGCTGATCATCAGCGATCCGGACAGCGCGAACAGCAGACTCAGCGGATGCAGCGTCGCGCCGCCGATCTCGACGCTGCCGAGCCACAGCCGTTCACCGACGGCTCCGAAAGCCGCGGCGACGGTGAGCAGCAGCACGAGCACGACCGACGTCGGGATCGGCGTGCCCTCGAAATAAGTGACCTTGCCGGTCTCGGCGGCCATGCCCTCGGCCGTCACGTTGTAACGGGCGAGACGCGAGACGCCGCAGGCGACGAAATAGACGAGGATCAGCGCGTCGAGCGCGCCCTGCATGCCCGAGGCGAACGCCAGCGCGGCGGGCGCGACACCGAACGAGACGATGTCGGCGAGCGAGTCGAGCTCTCTGCCGAGAGGGGAGGACTTCTGCCGCCAGCGCGCGATGCGCCCGTCGAGCACGTCGAAGACCAGCGCCGCGAGGATCAGGCCGCTCGCGGCATAGAGGCGCGCCCGTTCTGCGAGCTGCAGATAAGTCATGGCCGCCAGCATCGCGCCGGTGCCGCAGACGGCGTTGCTCAGCGTGAACCAGTCCGCGAAGTGGAACTCGCGGATCATCGAGAAGCGCTTGCGCGGCGGCTCGCGGGTTTCCCTGTTCATGCGCGCCCCGCAGGTTCGGTGACGTGCGGTTCGATCGGCACGGTTCCGTGCCGGTTCGATTGTCCGCCCGATTGCGGGTTCGGTGACGGTTTCAAGAGCGGATTCGAACGGTGATCGGCGATTCAGTCGCGGAAGTTCGTGTATTGCAGCGGCAGGTCCAGCTTGCTTTCCTTCAGCACCCGAATCGCGTCCTGCAGGTCGTCCCGCTTCTTGCCGGTCACTCGCACCTGCTCGCCCTGAATGGCCGCCTGCACCTTGATTTTCGATTCCTTGATCAGCTTGACGATCTTGCGAGCCGAGTCCGTGTCCACGCCGTGCTTCATGACGACCTTCTGCTTCGTCTTGTTCAGCGCGACCTCCGGCTCCTCGGGCGACATGGCGGTCACGTCGATTTTGCGGCGCGCGAGCTTGTCCGTCAGGATCTGCAGCATCTGCTGCACCTGAAACTTGCTCGGCGCCTCGAGCGTAACGACCCACTCCGACAGCTCGAACTTCGCGCCGCTGCCGCGGAAGTCGAAGCGGTTCTCGACTTCCCGGTTGGCCTGATCCACAGCATTGGTCAGCTCATGGCGATCGAGCTCGGAGACGACGTCGAAAGAAGGCACTCGATGGATACTCCATGTGTCGGTTCGCTGATGCGGCGCGACGCGGCGCGGGTCGGCGCACCGCACCCGGGCCGGAGCCGCCGTTGAACTGGACGAGCGCGCCGCGACGTCGGATCAGGATATGAGGCCGGCCCCGCGCCCGCAAGCGGCCCGACTCTTGCAGAGGTGTCGCAGGATCGGCAGCCGGAGATCGTGGAATGCGCTGGAGGGACCTGAGGCGGAGCAGCAACGTGCGCGACCTGCGGGGGCGCCGCGCGGGGCTCGGCATTCCGCTGTCGATCGGGCGCGGTAAGGGCGGTCTCGGCGTGATTCTGCTGCTCGTCATCGCGGCCATCATCGGCGGCCCGGAGCTGGTCAGCCAGCTGCTCGGCGGCGGAGCGGTCGGCACCGGCGGGCAGCGGCCTGCGGCGCCGGCGGCAGGCGACGAGGACGGAGCGTTCACGGCCGCTATCCTCGGCAGCACGGAAGACGTGTGGGGGGCGTTGTTCGCCGACGCGAACAGCGCCTACGTGCCGCCGGAGCTGACGCTGTTCGACGGCGCCGTGCAATCGGCCTGCGGGTACGCAAGCTCGGCCGTCGGGCCGTTCTACTGCCCGGCGGACAGCCGCGTGTACCTCGACACGGCGTTCTTCGACGATCTGGCCCGGATGGGCGGGCCGGGGGACTTCGCGCAGGCCTACGTGATCGGCCACGAGATCGGCCATCACATCCAGAATCTGACCGGCACGGCGGCCGAGGTGCGCGACGCGCAGGCGCGCGCCGGGGGCGGCTCGTCGGCGAACCCGTTGCAGGTCGCGATGGAGCTTCAGGCCGATTGCTACGCAGGCGTCTGGGCACATCACGCGAACCGGCGCGACAGCGTGCTCGAGCCCGGAGACGTCGACGAAGGGCTCGCGGCGGCCGAGGCGATCGGCGACGATCGGCTGCAGCGCAATGCCGGCAGGCGCGTCACACCGGATTCCTTCACGCACGGCTCGTCGGAGCAGCGCCGGGAATGGCTGCTGCGCGGGCTCGAGAGCGGGGACCCGGGAGCCTGCGACACGTTCCGCTGATCGGTCAGCGGATCGCGGGTGTGCCACACCGAGTACTGAATCCTGCCGCGCGACCGCGACGCGGGAGGACCGCAGGAGTTCGGGCTCCCGATGGGACGTCGTGGAGCGCAGAAATTCCGCACGTCGTGCGGATGACACGATGTTGAGGAGCGGCGCCATGCCACGACGACACGAGATTCAGCGCACCCCTGCAATCCTCGCGGCGGCACTGCTGCCGCTCGCCGCGGTGCCCCCGGCCGTCCGCGGCGAAGTGCCCCTCTACCACATCATCGACATCGGTACGCTCGGCGGCGAGCAGACGATCGCCCTCGACCTGAACGATGCAGGCGAGATCACCGGCGACTCGGAGCTGCCCGACGGCTCCGTCCACGCATTCCTGTACGTCGACGGCGAGATGCTCGACCTCGGCACGCTCGGAGGGTTCGACAGTCATGGGAACGCGCTGAACGAGGCGGGGCAGGTGACCGGAGAGTCTTCGACGGCCGAAGGCACGCACGCGTTCCTGTATTCGGACGGCGAGATGCTCGATCTCGGCACGATCGGCGGGACGTTCAGCAGCGGCAGCGACGTCAACGATGCCGCCGAGGTGACAGGGATCGCCACGACCGCGGACGGTGACTACCACCCGTTCCTTTACGCTGACGGGCAGATGCACGATGCCGGCACGCTCGGCGATCGATTCAGCGCGGGGCTCGCGATCAACGACGGCGGCGAATTCGTCGGTTACTACACGAGGGATTTCGAGTCGCACGCATTTTTGTACAGCGACGGCAGACTGCTCGACCTCGCGCCTGCGTCGGTCGTGTCGTACATCGAGCCCTTCAGGCGGTCCATCAATTCGGCGGGGCACGTCGCGGGCATGTACCGACCGGCCGGTTCGAACCGTGCCTTTCTGTATCGCGACGGCGGGGCGGTCGATCTCGGCACGCTCGGCGGTGAGTTCAGCAGCGCCTTCGCCTTGAACGACGCCTCGGAGGTCGCCGGATCGTCGACGACGGCGGAAGGCGACACGCACGCGTTCCTGTACTCCGACGGCACGATGCACGATCTCGGGACGCTCGGCGGAGCGTTCAGTGTCGGCTACGCGGTCAACGAGGCAGGCGAGGTCATCGGCAACTCCCGGGACGCCGAGGGCGGCGGATTACGGGCGTTCGTGTACCGCAACGGCAGCATGCGCGAGCTCGACCTCGGCGGTTTCGGCGCGCTCGAGAGCTTCGCCGTCGACGTCAACGAGCACGGGCAGGTGATCGGCTGGTATACGCTTCCGGGCGAGCCCGAAGTCGAAGGTTCCGACGGGCGGAGCTTTCTGGCCACGCCGATTCCGCTGCTGCTGTCGAGGCTGCTCGACCGCGTCACCGGCGCCGGGCCGGGCAGGGCCCTCGCGAGCACGATACGCCAGGCGATCCGCCGTTACGACGACAGGAACCGGGCGGGAGCCTGCGCGGTCCTCGGGTCATTCGCGCTGCAGGTCCGCGTGCTGTCGAGCGCGCGGCGGCTGTCGGACGATGGCGCCGACAGGCTGCGCGCGTCGGCACGCGCCGTGCGGGGCGCTCTCGGCTGCTGACGCGGCGGCAGCCGTCGCTTCGGCCGCTTCGCCGCCGCTCCGTGCCGCCGCTCTTCTGCCGCCGCTCGCTGCCGGCGCGCTCGCATCGGCCTCCGCGCCGCCGCGGCCCGGGCAGCCGCTCGTGCCGCCACAA
>JAFGNC010000617.1 GCA_016927175.1 Gammaproteobacteria bacterium
CCGGAGCACGGCCGGCTCTACGATCACACCCAGATGCAGGGAGTGGTGCACGTGTCGCCCGACGGGCAGACGGCGAAGGGCCGCTGGCGCGCGCTCGTGTTCGGCGGCAACGAAGGCGGCATCAGCGTCTTCGGCGACTGCATCTACGAGAACGAGTACCGCAAGGAAGACGGCGTGTGGAAGCTGTCGAAGCTGCACTCGTATTTCATCATGTACACGAACTGGGATCAGGGCTGGGCGAAGCTCGGCTGGCCGAACACGCGCCCCGAGGAGGAGTTGCCGCCCGATCGTCCGCCGACGGTCGTCTACGACATGTACCCCGGCGAGCTGACGGCGCCTATGCATTACGAAAACCCGGTGACCGGAGGTCCCGTCTTCGCCGAGGCGGCCGGCGCCGCGGCGGCGCAGCCGCCCGCCGGAGCGACGGACCCTTCGGTGGGCGCGGAGCCGAGCGGCGACCGACGGGCGTCCGCGCCTCCGGCTCCGATCGACATTCGCGCCGGGCTCGAGTCGCTGCGCCGCCGCATCGGCCTGCTCGAGGACGCGAAGGCCGTCGAGCGGCTGCACAACGTCTACGGCTACTATCTCGACGACCGCCGCTGGGACGAGCTCGCGGATCTGTTCGCCGACGACGGCACGCTCGAGATGGGGCAGCGCGGCGTCTACGCCGGCAAGGCGCGCGTGCGCGCAAGCCTCGATCTGCTCGGTCCCGCGGGCCCGCGCGACGGGCTGATCGAAAGCCACTACCAGTATCAGCCCGTCGTGCACGTCGCGCCGGACGGGCAGTCGGCCGAGCTGCGCGCGCGCGAGTTCGTGCTGAGCGGCGAGCACGGCGGCGCCGCTTACGTCGGCGGCAGCGTCTACGAGAACGAATACGTGAAGGAAGACGGCGTGTGGAAGATCGCATCGAGCCATCCGTACACGACCTTCCTCGCGGACTATACGCGCGGCTGGTCGCACGGCGCGCTGCCGATGCCGGGCCCGAGCGATGCGCTGCCGCCGGATCGGCCGCCCAGCGTCGAGTACGAAGCCTTCCCGGCCTTCAACCTGCTGCCGCCGTTTCACTACGATCATCCGGTGACCGGCCGGCCGATCGCGCGATAGCGCAAGGAGCGACGCGATGACGAATGCGAATGGCGCGGTGTGGGCCGCGCTCGCGGTGCTCGCGGCGGCTTCGAGCGTGCATGCGCAGGGTGTGTCCGGCGCGAGCGCGAGCGATGTGCGGGGCGCGACGCGCGTCCCGGACGTCACTGCCGAGCGGCTGCTCGAGGCCGCGTCGAACGGCGCGGAGTGGCTGATGGACGGCCGCACGTACAGCGCGCAGCGCTTCAGCCCGCTCGATCTGATCCACGAGGACAACGTCGGGGACCTCGGCCTCGCGTGGTACCACGACCTCGGGACGCTGCGCGGCGTCGAGGCGACGCCGCTCGTGGTCGACGGCGTGCTGTACAACATCAGCGCGTGGAACGTCACTTACGCGCACGATGCGCGCACCGGCGAGCTGCTGTGGAAGTACGACCCCGAGGTGCCGCGGCGCTGGGGCCGCTACGCCTGCTGCGAGCCCGTCTCCCGGGGCCTCGCCGCCTGGCGCGATTCGATCGTCATCGCGACGCTCGACGGCCGGCTGATCTCGCTCGACGCGAAGACGGGCGAGCCGCGCTGGTCCGTCCGGACGTTCGACGAGGACACCGAGTGGCCGTACTCGATCACCGGCGCGCCGCGCGTCTTCGACGGCAGGATCGTCGTCGGCAACGGCGGCGCCGATTTCGGGGTCCGCGGCTTCGTCAGCGCCTACGACGCCGACGACGGCAGCTTGCTGTGGAAGTTCTATCTGGTGCCCGGCAATCCCGCGGACGGCTTCGAGAACGACGCGATGGAGATGGCCGCCAAGACGTGGAACGGCGAGTGGTGGAAGCTCGGCGGGGGCGGCACCGCGTGGGATTCGATCGCATACGACCCTGAGCTCGGCCTGGTCTACGTCGGCACCGGCAACGGCTCGCCGCTGGTGCGCCATTTCAGAAGCCCCGGCGGCGGCGACAACCTGTTCCTGTGCTCGATCGTCGCGCTCGACGCCGACACGGGCGAGTACCGCTGGCACTACCAGGAGACTCCGGGCGAGGAGTGGGACTACACCTGCACGCAGTCGATCGTGCAGGCGGAGCTGAAGATCGACGGCCGGGAGCGCCGCGTGCTGCTGCACGCGCCGAAGAACGGTTTCTTTTACGTGCTCGACCGCGAGACCGGCGAGGTGATCTCGGCCGAGAATTTCGTGCCGGTCAACTGGGCGAGCCGCATCGATCTCACGACCGGCCGGCCGGTCGAGAATCCGGAGGCGCGCTACGGCACGGATCCCGTGCTCGTCACGCCCGGCCCCGGCGGCGGCCACAACTGGTTCCCGATGGCGTTCAGCCCGCTGACGGGTCTCGCGTACTTCCCGACCTACGAGCAGTGGTTCGTGTTCGCGCGCGACGAGACGTTCACGCCGGTCAGGTTCCGCTCGAACTCCGGCTGGGGCGGCTACAGCGGCGACGCGCTGACGAAGCGCATCGAGCTGCAGCAGACAGCGGCCGAGCGCGAGCGCGCATGGCTGACGGCGTGGGATCCGGTCGCACAGGAGGCGGCCTGGAAGGTGCCGCTGCCGCGCCACGGCAACGGCGGAGTGCTCGCTACCGCCGGCAATCTCGTGATCGAGGGCACGACGAAGCAGACGCTGTCGATCTTCCGCGCGACGGACGGTGAGCTGCTGTGGGAGATGCCCGTGCAGACGTCGCCGGTCGCCGGGCCGATCACGTACCTGGTCGACGGCGAGCAGTACGTCGCGGTCAATGCCGGTTTCGGCGGCGGCGCGGCCCAGGTCGAGCGCGGCATCGGCATCGCGCGTAACCGCGCGGAGGCGCGGCTGCTCGTGTTCAAGCTCGGCGGCGCGGCGGAGCTGCCGCCGCTGCCCGAGGCGCCGCCCGTGCCCGAACCGCCGCCGCTCAGGGCCGGCGAGGACAGCGTGCAGCGCGGGGCGCAGATCTATGCGCAGACGTGTGCCCAGTGCCACGGGCCGCTCGCGGTCGGGGGCGTCAAGGATCTGCGCCACATGAGCCGCGAGGCGCACGCGGCGTTCAACGAGATCGTGCTCGACGGGACGCTCGAGGAGCGGGGAATGGCCGGCTTCGCGAACCTTCTGAGCGAGCAGGACGTCGAGGACGTGCACGCGTACGTGATCGCGCGGGCGAACGAGGACTGGGGGCGGTAGCGGCTCCCGGCGCCGACGTCACCCGCCGCGCTGCGCGGCGCGGCGCCCGTTTTCCGCAAGCTTTTGGATAATCCCGCTCCGGAGCTTTATGCTGGGCGAGCCGTGTCGGGAAGGCCCGCGGAACCGGCCGGGCGCCGTTCGGTGTGACTGATCCGGATGGAACGGAGGAATCTCATGTCGGTAAAGCTCGTCTCACGCATCCTGCTTCCGCTCGCGCTGGTGCTGCAGGGCGCCGGATCCGGCGCGTTCGCCGACAGCACGGACGAGGGCTCCGTCGGCCACCTGCTCTGGCAGCCGTCGATGAACGTGTTCCGCCGCTACGCCGTAGACGCGGAGCAGATGTTCGAGTTCTACGGCGGCGTGCTGGGGCTCGAGCAGCTGCAGTCTTTCGACGTCGGCGGAACGACCGGCGTCCATCGCTTCAGGGCCGGCAATTCCGAGGTCAAGCTGACGGGCAGGGTCGACGGGCGCGAGTACGTGCCGGGCGGCGTGCGCGATGCAACGGGCCTGCGCCTGCTGACGTTCTTCTACCCGGACAAGGCGCCGCTGATAGAGCGCTTCCGGGCGCATGGGCTTGCCGAGCCGCAGTTCGAGGCGCTGCCTGGCGGCGAGCGCGAGGTCGCGCTGGTCGAGGATCCGGACGGCCACGCCGTCGAGCTCGTCGTCGCGCCGAACGCGCCGGCCGAGCTGTACGACAGCATCGAGATCGGCCTGACGGTCGAGGACATCGAGGAGAGCCGCGAGTTTTATCGCGAGTTCGTCGGGCTCGAGGAGCTGCCGCCCGTCGACGATCCTGTGCACGACACGACGAAGTATCCTTATCGGCACGGCACGACGACCGTCAGCCTGCGCAGCTTCGACGCCGAGCTGCCGGCCGACACCGGCACCGGCGGCATTCAGTACGTCGTGACGGATGCGGCGTTCGTCGATCGGCTCGCGAAGGAGCGGGGCGTCCCGATCGATCAGCCGCTCAGCACGCTGCGCGGTTTCGACCTGCGCACGATCTGGCTCGACGATCCGGACGGGATCACGAACTACTTCGCCGAGACGGGGCAGAGCCGGCGGGCGGCGGCGCAATCCTCGGAGTGATTGCGCCGGTCGGGCGCCAGCCGCGGATTCGCGCCCGGTGAGGCGGCGCAATCCGCGGACCAGGGACGCCGCGTGAGCTGCTGCACGTGCCGCGCCCGTGTCAGCCCACGCGGCTCAATCGCCTGATCGCCAATCCCCCGGACAGCACCGTGATGCCTGCCAGCACCGCGAGCGCCAGCTGCGGAGACACGTAGACGTAATCGCCGACGCCTCCGGCGCCGAGGGCGACCTGGTTCAGGTGGAACGCGGGCCAAACGACGACCCAGGGCTGCAGGAACTCCGGCAGCGGGATGAACAGCCCGGAAAGCCACATCATCGGCAGGAAGACGAGGTTGGCAAAGGCGGGCGCGGAGGATGCGGACGCGAGCGAGCCGATCAGGAGCCCGATCGCACAGAACGGGACGGTTCCGGCGATCATGACGCCCCACATCACGGCCACCTGCGCGCCCGACAGCGTGATCGTGTCGGCGGCGACAGCGATGGCGACGACGCTGCCGGAAGCCGCCGCGGCGAACATCATCGACATGGCCGCCTTCGCGACCAGATTGGCTCCGCCCGGCATCGGCAGCGCTCGCTTCAGCTTCAGCAGCCCCGCATCGCGCTCGAACGCAACGGCGCAGCCGCCGAAGAGCCCCGGCATCGCGACGGCGATGACCATGAAACCCGAGAAGATGTAGTTCTCGAGCCCGGGCATCGCTGCCGTATCCTCGCCGGGCGTGAACAGCACGACGCCGAACAGCAGATAGATCGCCGCCGGGATCGCGAGAAATGGAATCGCGGCGGCAGGCGTCCGCAGCGCCTGCAGCGTCTCGCAGCGCGCTTCCAGCAGATAAGCGCGGATCAACCGGACGGCGGGCAAGTCCGGGGTTTCGCGGCTCGACGGATGCCGCGCCGAGTCGAAAGGCGCCGGCGCGCCGGGCGCCGCGGCGCTCGGTATCGTGCTCATCATGCAGCCTCCTTCGTGATTTCGTTGAATGCCTCGGCGAGACTCGCTTGTCTGACCTCGAGCCTGCCGACGCTTGCGTCGGCTTCGAGCAGCCGCCGCACGACGTTCTCGGCCTCGAAGGCCGTGATCTCGACCGTCTGCGCGTCGCGAACCGCGTCGATTACTCCGGGCCATGACCTGATGACCTCGACGTCGAGGGCGGACGTGCAGGTGATGCGCCGGCGGGCGACCAGCGAGCGCATTTCGTCGACGGTGCCCGTCGCGACGAGACGGCCGCGGGCGAGCACGGCGACCCGGTCCGCGAGCGCCTCGGCTTCCTCGAGGTAATGCGTCGTCAACACGATCGACGTGCCGTTCGACAGGAGGTCGCGGATCGTTCGCCACAGCATTTCGCGCGCCTCGACGTCGAGGCCGACGGTCGGCTCGTCGAGGAACAACAGCTGCGGCCTGGCACAGACCGCGGTCGCGAACTGGATCTGCCGCTTCTGGCCGCCCGACAGGCTCCCGTAACGCTTGCTCGCGAGCGCCGTCGTGCGCGTCAGCGCCAGCGTCTCCTCGAGCGAGTAGGGGTGCGGGTAATAGCTGGCCGTCAGCTCGATCAGCTCCCGGGCGCGCAGAGCCGGCGCGAGCTGCACGTCCTGCATCATGACGCCGACGTTCCGGCGGTTCGCGACTTCGAGCGGCGAGCGTCCCATCAGCGTGACCGAGCCTTCGTCCGGCTCGAGCATTCCGAGCCACAGGGAGATCGCCGTCGTCTTGCCGGCGCCGTTCGGGCCGAGCAGCGCGAGCAGCTCGCCGGGCCGCACCGCCAGCGACACGGCGTCGAGCGCGGTCGTCGTGCCGAAGCGCATGGTCACGTTCGCGAGCTCGGCGACATGTTCCGGGTGTCGGCCGCCCTCCCCGGGCGGAGACATCGGCTGCGGCGGGCCCGGTGAATGCACGAGCCGAGGCGAAGGCGACGGCTCCCGATGCGCCGGCTCCGAAAGTGTCGGCCGGGGCCAACGAGGCGGCTCCGGATGCATCGGCCGGGGCGAGTCCATCGACACCGGCACGTCGCGCCGTCTGCGACGCGGATACCTGCGCCCGTTCAGCACCTCGCCGATGAAGGTCGGCCGCACGACATAGTGATAGCTCGCGAGCAGCACCGTCAGCGCGGCCGTGACGATCAGCGGGAACTTGACCGACCAGTGCAGGGGCCAGTCGGCGACGACCGCCTGCAGGAAGAACACGAGCGGCAGGTGCGCAAGGTACAGCCAGTAGGACGAATCGGCGACGTAGCGCGCGACCGGGCTCGGCCGCGAGAAGAGCCGCAGCGCCGCGCCGACGATGCCGAAAGCCCAGCACCAGCTCGACGTCGTATAGCACGCCGCGTATACGGCGCGGACCCATGCCGGCACGCCGGCCATCAGCGGATCGCCCTGCCCGGGTGAGCCGACGATCCACAGACACGCGGCCGACAATGCCACGGCGAAGGTCAGCAGCCACGGCCAGCGCCTGCGGAACTCGTGCAACAGATCCAGCTGGCGGTGCAGCAGCCAGCCGAAGACGAACGCCGAGCCGAAGCCGACCAGCGCCGGGACCCGGGGCATGAAGCCCTGGTCCGGCGTCGGAATCCCGCCCCATGGGATCCACGACTCGTCGAGGACCAGCACCAGGGCCAGCGGCGCCGCCAGCACGAGCGGCGCGAGCGGCGCGAGCGTCAGAGCGCGTACGGCGCCGTCGACCGCGCGGCGCAGAGTCTTTGCGCGTGCGCCGGCAGCGGCGTCGACCGCTGCGCGCAGCCCGAGCACGATGACGTAGAGCAGGCACAGGTAGTACAGGAACCACAGGTGGATCAGCGGGAAGCCGGTGCTCTGCTGCGGCGCGTCGAGCGCGCCCGGTCCGTTCATCTTCACGGCGCCCCAGATCATGGCGCCGATCGTCAGCGGCGCGAACACGACCCAGCCCGCGATCATCGGCACGACTATGCGCTTCGCCCGGTTGCCGACGAACGCCTTGAAGCCGCGGCGTTGCACCAGCATGTGTGCGAAGAAACCCGCGATCAGAAAGAACAGGCTCATGCGGAAGATGTGGATCACGAAGAACGTGACGCCGAGGGCCTCGCTCTGGGAGCTGTCGGTGACGTGGAGCGGCATGAAGAACGTCATCGTCGCGTGCAGCACGATGCCGAGCAGCAGCGCGAAAGCGCGAACGGCGTCGAGAGCATGCAGGCGTTCGGGTGCGCTCATGGCGGCGCTCCTCAGACGAAATCTTTTCGTCTCGTTTGGGTGAAGTAGATGAGTCCCAGGCAGAGCAGGACGATCGCGGCCTCCACGCCGAAGGCGGCAACGAGTCCCGGGGAGAGGCCAGCGGCGCCTGGCGCGGCGCCCTCCGGCGCCCCGCTTTGCGCGAAGAACAGCGGCACGGTCAGGTTCGTCCCGATGATCGCGGCGGCGACCCAGATCTCCGCCGTCGTCAGGATTCCGACCGTGAGAAGCACGAAGAAATTGGTCAGCAGCAGTGTCATCAACGAGACGATGCTCTCGGGGCCGCCTGCACCGGGCGACGGGTCGAGCCGCGACAGGACGAGCACCACCGCCAGCAGCACGCTCCATGCCGTCAGGTAGCCGATCGACGCGGCGCCGACCTTGGCCGCGACGTACTGCTGCGGGGAGACCGGCAGGCTCAGCACGAACAGGGACGATCGCTCCGCTCGTTCCTTCGTCACGTTCACGAGACCGACGAAGATCGCGCACACCGTCAGCACGGTGACGAACGCTACGGCGCCCACGATCTCGCTGACGCTCGACAGCCAGATCGATCCGAGACCCGTCAGGATCGTCAGTCCGATCAGCCAGCGATGGAAGTAGAGGTCCTTGGCGATCAGCTTCGGCACGATGGTCCCGCTCATTGTCCGCGCTCCTTCCTGCTGTGCAGCACGTTTGCGACGAAGATCTCCTCGAGCGTCATGCGCCGCACGTCACGAACGGCCGCGCCGGCGGCTTCGCAGACGGCCGGCAGCTCGGGCGTGAAGTCGTTCGTCGTCAACGTCGCAGCCTGGCCGCTCCTCGAAACCGCGACCATTCCGGGCAGGTTCTCGAGACAGACGTCGCCCGCGACGTCGACCTCGAGACGCCGCCAGCGGTCGAGGAAGCTCTCCTTGTCGAGCGAAGCGACGATGCGGCCGCGGTCGATGAAGGTGATCTGATCGGAGATCTGCTCGACGTCGAGCGTGTTGTGCGACGA
>JAFGNC010000131.1 GCA_016927175.1 Gammaproteobacteria bacterium
CTCCGAACGCTTCGAAGTAGCGCAGCAACAGCACTGTGTCCGCGAGATAACTGATGTCGATCGGCGACTGCACGCGCTCGCCGACGACCCCGTGCTGGGCGAGCGTCAGTATCGAGATGACGTTGCGGTAGCTCAGATACGTCAGCAGCTCGTGCACGTGCGTCGCGAGGAACCGTTCTTCCGGCATCGCGCTCAGGTAGCCGCTCAGGCTGTCCAGCACGACGCATCTGACGTCTTCCGCTTCCACGGCGTCGACCACCAGATGCGCAAACTGGCCGGGGCTGAACTCCGCAGGGTCGACCTGCTTCAGACGGATCGTGCCGCTGTCGACGTGAGGACTGATCGGAAGAGAGAGCTTCTCGGTGCGGGACATGAACGTCCGCACCGTCTCGTCGAACAGGAAGAACAGCACTTTTTCGTTTCTGCCCGCGGCATGCAAAGCGTACTGGCTCGCGAGCGTGCTCTTGCCGACACCGGTCGCCCCCATGATCAGCATGCTCGAGCCGAGCTCCGGCCCGCCGCCGAGCAGCTGGTCGAGCTCGCGGATGCCGCTCGAGACCGTCTCCTCGGGGAACTCCTCGAAGTGCTCCGCCGCGACGAGTCTCGGATAAACGGCGACGCCGCCGGTACGGATCGAAAGATCGTGGTAGCCGCCGCGGAACGCAATGCCGCGCATCTTGTGCACGCGCAGGCGCCGGCGCTGACCGCCGTAGTCGGGTGACTCCTGATGGAGCGTCAGGTATCCATGAGTCAGGGCTTCGGCCTGGATATCGCCCGGAGTGTCGCGCGTCATCTCCTGCATCAGCAGCACCGTGCAGCCGTGCTCGGTGAAGAAATCGCGCAGCGCAAGTATCTGGCGCCGGTAACGCAGCGTGTCGCGCGCGAGGTGCTTGATGTCCGAGAACGGATCGAAAACGATGCGCGCCGGCCGTAGGCGCTCGACCGCGGCGAGAATCGCTCGCGTCGTTTCGTTCAGCTCGACGTCGGCCGGAGAGAAGAAGGAGTAGTTCTCCTGCGAGCTCAGCACCTCCTGCGACACGACGAGGTTCAGGACTTCGATACCCTCGAGGCTCCAGCCGTGGGATGCCGCCGCCTGCTGCAGCTCCCTGTCGGTCTCCGACATCGTGATCCACAGGCACTGCTCGCCGCGTCGCCGGCCTTCGAGCAGGAACTGCATGCCGACCGTGCTTTTGCCCGCCCCGCTCTCGCCTTCGATCAGATAGAGGTGCCCCTCGGGCAGCCCCCCATCGAGCACCTGATCGAGTCCCGGTATTCCGGTCGAAATGCGCTGCGGCGACGGCGTGGCGTTCTGCCCGTCCGGGGAATCGTCCATGAAGAGAGCTGCCTTTCCGGAGTCACAAACGAAAAGCATTCTCTCTGCGCGGCGACCTTTCGCGCAATCGCCTTTCTCAATTGCGCGAAACGACGATCATGCAGATCGGTAGCGCTACCTAGTGAACGCCGCGCCTGACGCACGCAGTGAGCAATGGAAGATGAGCCGTGATGTAAGAACCAACCCGACACAGCAGCAGCGAGCGAATGCCGGACGACCATCCCGATCTGCAGATCAACGAGAACCGGAAGCGAGTGCTTAACGCGCCGTCGCCTCGGCCCTGCCGATGGGCGCTCCTGCTCGAGTTTCGGTGCGACGGGATCGGACCGGAACGGACATGTGTTGATTGGTGGGCCGTGTAGGGATCGAACCTACGACCATCGGATTAAAAGTCCGGTGCTCTACCAACTGAGCTAACGGCCCTTGACCATCCTGTGACGGCGGCAACGCAATGGGTGTAATCCCTGCGGGCAGCGAATGATACCCGATGCGACGCTCGGCACAACCCGCGCCGGCCGCCACCGACCGTTCTCCGACGGATCGACGCCGACCGGGCACTCCAACGGCTCAGGCCGACCTGTCACGTCGCCGGGTCACGCCGACCCTCGGCAGCAGCCGGCCGGTCAGCGATAGTAGCGCGTCGGATCGTCGATCCCGGCCGTCGCAAAACCCTCCCTGCGGAACCGGCACGCGTCGCAGTGCCCGCACGCGCGGCCCTCGCCGTCCGCGCGGTAGCAGGAGACGGTCAGCGAATAATCGACGCCGAGCGTGGTCCCGCGGCGGATGATTTCGGCCTTCGTCATGTGGATCAGCGGGGCCGCGATCCGCACAGCGTGCCCTTCCACGCCCTGCTTCGTCGCGACGCGCGCCAGCTCCTGAAACGCGGAGATGAACTCCGGGCGGCAGTCCGGGTAGCCGGAATAGTCGATCGCGTTGACGCCGATGAAAATTGCGGCGGCATCGAGCACCTCCGCCCAGGCGAGCCCGAGACTCAGAAACACCGTGTTGCGCGCCGGCACGTAAGTCACGGGTATGCCGCCCCCGCCATGGTCGGGGACGTCGATCGCCGCATCGGTCAGCGCCGAGCCGCCGAACCGGCCGATCGGGATCGCCAACGTCCGATGTCGAACCGCGCCCCCTGCCGCGGACACCTGCTCTGCCGCCGCAATTTCGGCGTTGTGCCGCTGCCCGTAATCGAAGCCGAGCGTATGGCAGTCGTAACCCTCGCTTCTTGCGATCGCCAGCACGGTCGCGGAGTCGAGACCACCGGAAAGCAGCACGACCGCGCGAGGGCTCGGCATCGTTGGCTCCTGCACGTGACCGGCCGGGCTCAACGCCCGGGGACGTCGCCCCACAGCACCTTGTGCAGCTGCACCTGCAGCCGCACCGGCAGCCCGTCTTCGAGGATCCAATCGGCGAGAGCACCGGCGCCGAGCTGCTCGTAGCTCGGCGAGAAGAGGACGGTGCAGCGCAGCTCGCCGTCGGCACGGCGCAGCTCCGCGCGCTGCTGCACGACCGTCCTCGCCCATTCGTAGTCGGCACGATCGCAGATCACGAGCTTCAGTGCGTCGCGCTCGTTCAGCGCCGCGACGTTGTCCCAGAGGTTACGGCCACATTCGCCGGAGCCCGGCGTCTTGATGTCGACGATGCGGCTGACGCGGCGGTCTACCCCGGTGGCATCGATCGCGCCGCTGGTCTCGAGGCACACATCGAAACCGGCGTCGCACAACGCGGCGAGCAGCGATTCGCAGCGCGGCTGCGCGAGCGGCTCGCCGCCCGTCACACAGACGTGCCGCGCGTTGTAACGCGCGACCTCCGAGACGATTTCGCCGATGCCGCGCCATTCGCCGCCGCCGAAAGCGTAGGCCGTGTCGCAATACCGGCAGCGCAGCGGGCATCCCGTCAGGCGAACGAAAACGGTGGGCCAGCCGCTGAACTGCGCTTCGCCCTGGATCGAGTGGAAGATCTCGGTGATCTTCAGCCGATTCTTCTGCTCCGGCACACCGGTGCCGCGTTCTCGCGTCTGCCGAGTCGGCGCATGGACGGGCGGCACGTCCACCGCACTCAGCCGGCCTCCTGGGCGATGCGCTCGAGGCGCTGCGCAGCGAGGCGCGCGGCCGTCGTATCCGGATATTCGCGAGCGACCTGCTCGAGCGCCGCGCGCGCCTGGTCCCACTGCTGCAGCTCGAAGTTGCAGTAGCCGACCTTGAGCAGCGCGTCCGGGATCTTCGCGGACTGCGGATACTCGTCGACGACCTTCTGAAACTCGGGCAGAGCGGCAGAGAACTGCTGACGCACGTACAGCGTTTCCGCGAGCCAGTACTGCGCGTTGTCCGCCAGCGGGCTGTCGGGGAAGGCCTGGAGGAAATTCGAGAAGGCCGTGCCGGCGTCCTCGTAGCGGCGCGCCTGAATCAGATCGAACGCGGTCTGGTAGTTTTCCTGGTCGCTGCCGGAGACCTGGAACTGCGCGGCCGACACGTCCCCCGACTCCTCGCCCGCGAACTCGACCGGCGGAAACCCGCCGCCAGAATCGCCGCCCGGGCCGGCGGCCGCACCGTCGAATCCGCCCTGCTGCGGGCCGCCGAAGCCGCCCTGCTGGGCGCCGCCGAAGCCGCCGCCCGGCGCGCCGCCGCGGCCCTGGGATTCGAGCGCCTGCAGGCGCTGGTCGATGTCGAGATACAGCTGGCGCTGACGATCCGCCGAGCTCTCGGTCTCGAAACGCAGCGTCTCGACCTCGCCCCGCAGAGCCTGCGTCTCGGCCTGCAGCTGCTCGACCCTGTTCGCGAGCTGGATCAGGCTCTCGTTGTTGACGACGCGCTCGATTCGCATCAGCCGCGCCTCGAGATCCGTCAGGCGAAGATAAACGGGGTCGTCCGTGGGTGTCAGCGTGCTGCAGCCGGCGACGGCCGCTGCAATCGGTATCAGGGCAATTACGCTTTTCACCGCAAGCTCCTCAGGAATTGGGTCGCCTACTGCCGATATACGATTTCGACCCGGCGATTCAGACTGTACGCTTCTTCGTCGCTGCCGAGCGCCGCGGGGCGCTCTTCGCCGTAGCTGACGGTGCTCAACTGCTCGGCCGAAGCCCCTTGCAGCATTAGGATACGCCGAACGGCCTGCGAGCGCCGCTCTCCGAGGCCGATATTGTACTCGCGGCTGCCGCGCTCGTCGGCGTGCCCCTCGAGGCGAATGCGGGCTTCCGGGTTCGACGACAGGTACCTGCCGTGTGCGGCCAGCATCTCGTTGTACTGCGCCGGCACCTCGCTCTGATCGTATTCGAAATAAACGATCAGCTGGTCGAGCAGCGCCTGCTGTCCCCCCGCAGCCCCCTCTTCCTCGAACACGCCGATGCCGCGGCCGTCCGCGCCGCGTGTATCGGCGCCTTCGGCCGCGCCGCCGCCTTCGGCGCCGGACTCGTAATCGGGCAGAGTGTTCGAACGGCCGCCGCAGCCTGCCAGCGCCAGCGCGCCGAGGATGCAGGTAAGCATTACGCTGGATCGGACCATTTTGGAATTCCTCGATTTATAAGTTCTTACAAAGCCCTAGCTATTGTTCTTAAAATGCCTCTAAGGTCAAGGACGCGGGAACGGCGACCACGCCGGCTCGCGCACGTCGCCCTCGCCCGACGCGATCCGCTGCTGAATGAGGCCGTCGCTGCTGACCGAAGCGAGCACGCCTTTGCCGTTCTCGCGGGTCGCGTAGATCAGCACCGCCCCGTTCGGCGCATAGCTCGGCGACTCGTCCTGCTGGCCGTTGCTCAGCACCTGCGTCAGGCCGTTGTCGGGATCGACGACCGCGATACGGAAATTGCCCTGGTTCTGGTGCACGACCGCGAGCTGCTCGCCGTCCGGCGACACGCGCGGTCGCGAATTGTAGCTGCCTTCGAACGTGACCCGCTCCGCACGCCCGCCCTCGGAGGACACGTTGTAGATTTGCGGTCCCCCGGATCGGTCGGACGTGAAGTAGATGCTCTCCCCGTCCGGCGCCCACGCAGGCTCCGTGTCGATGGCGGGCGAGTTGGTCAGCTGCCGCAGGACCTGATTCGTGATGTCGAGCGTGTAGACGTCCAGGTTGCCGTCGCGCGACAGCGTCAGCGCGAGCCGGCGGCCGTCCGGCGAGAAGGCCGGCGCGCCGTTGATCCCCTCCCGCGCGGATACGCGCTGGCGCGTGCCGGTACGCAGCGTCTGCACGTAAATCGCCGACTGATTGCCTTCGAAGGACACGTACGCCAGCCGGCGGCCGTCCGGCGACCACGCCGGCGACATCAGCGGTTGCGGCGAATCGGCGATGACCTGGGCGTTGGCGCCGTCCGCATCCGCGACGATCAGCTGATACCGCGCAACGCCTGCGGCGTTGCGCTGCTCGCTGATGTACGCGATCTGCGTGCCGAAGACGCCCTGGATGCCGGTCAGCTCCTCGAACACCATGTCCGCGATACGATGCGCGGTCGCTCGCAGGTCTTCGCCGGAGCTGGTCAGCCGAAAGCCGAGCAGCTGCTGGCCGCGCAGCACGTCGAAAAGCTGAAAGTGCGCGGTGTAGTCGTCGGGGCCGGACTGGACCAGGCGGCCGATCACGAGGACGTCCACGTCGCTGACGCGCCAGTCCTGGAAATTGACCTGCACGGGCTCCGTCGGCCGGGCGATCATGTCGGACGGGGGCAGAGGCTCGAAGCGCCCGCTGTTGGCGAGGTCCGTCGCGACGAGCTCGGCGATGTCGAACGGGGCCGGCCCCGAGCCCTGCCAGCCGAAAGGCACGACCGCGATCGGCACGGGGCGCGCGACGCCGCGGCGGATCTCGATGTTCAGCTGCGCATCGGCCGCTGCAGCGCACAAGGCGAGCATGGCCATGACGCCGATGCGCAGCGCGCGAAGCGGTCCTTCGATTCGTGCCGTTGCGTTTTTTTCAGTCATCGAGATCCTCTCGGGGTTAAAAGCGATTCGAGGCCGCCTCGGGCGTGCATTTCTACTCGGGTCCCGCCGGCCGTTCAAGAAGTTTCGCCTATTCGTCCGGAATGAAGCGGATATTCAGGTTGCGCTCGAACAGCGCCGGGTTCGGCGGCCGCGGCAGCGGTGACGCGCGCAGCACGGCCGCCTCGATCGAGCGCACGACGGCATCGTCCCCGTTGCAGGCCGCGACCCGCACGTTGATAACCTCGCCGCTCGGGATCTGCGCGACCTGCACCGTGCAGTCGAGGCCGGGGCGGGCGCTGGCCGGACGGATCCAGTTCTGCTGGATGCGATTCTGAATCAGCAGGATGTATTGCTCGAACTCGCCGGAGCGCCTGGCGGCGAGCCGCTCGGCCTCCTCCGCCGCGGCGCGCTGCAGCTCGGCCTCGAGCTCGGCCTGCCGCCGGGCCTCCGCCTCGCGCCGGGCTTCCTCCTCGCGCCGCCTCTGCTCCTCGGCGAGGCGCTGGCGCTCTTCCTCCTCGCGGCGCTGGCGCTCTTCCTCCTCGCGGCGCTGGCGCTCGGCCTCGGCACGGCGCCGTTCCTCTTCCTCCTGACGTCGCCGCTCGGCCTCCTGCTGCTCGCGAATCCGCGCCTCCTCGGCCTGACGCTCGCGCTCGGCCGCCTCGGCCTCAGCCTGCAGCTGACGCTGCCGCTCGGCCTCGCGGGCCTGCTCCTCCTCGCGCTGGCGCTGCTCCTGCGCGCGCCGTTGCTCTTCCTGCTGCTCGGCCAACCGCGCCGCCTCGGCCTCGGCGCGCTCCCGCTCCTCGGCCTCGAGCCGGCGCCGCTCTTCCTCGGCGGCCCGCCTCGCTTCCTGCTGCTGCTCCTCGAGCTGGCGCTGCTGCTGCTCGATGAACGCCTGATCGACGACGGTGGCTTCGATCGCCAGTTGCTGCGCGGCCGGCGGGCGGCGCGTGAAATCGAAGCCGAACGCGAGCACGGCGAACAGCGCGGCATGCAGAGCCACGGAGAACAGCGTCGAGCCGCTGTGCTGGCGTAGGAAGGCTGGCATCGGCGCGTCTCGCGAGCCCCGCTACTCCGGCGAGGTCTCGAGCGGGTCGGTGATGAAGCCGATCTTCTTCGCGCCTGCCTGCTGCAGCAGCACCATGCCGGTCACGACGCTGCCGTACTCGACGGCCTGATCCGCCTTGACCAGCACCGGCGTCTCGGCGTTGCGGCGTATCACCGCCGCGGTGCGCTCGACGACCGTCTGCGCGTCGATCGGCTGCTCGACGTCCTCGCCGCCGACGTTCAGGTAATACAGCCCGTCCTTGTCGACGCTGAGCACGAGCGGCTCGTTCTCCTTCATCAGCTCGGGGTCGAGCGGCTCTGCGCCGGCCTCCGGCAGATCCACCGTGATGCCCTGCGTCAGCAGCGGCGCCGTGATCATGAAGATGATCAGCAGCACGAGCATCACGTCGATATAGGGCACGACGTTGATCTCGCTCATCAGCCGCCGTTTGTGCGCGCGGATCATGCCGCGGCCCCGTGCGGATCCTTGCGCGCCGCGCTGCGCTGCAGGATCGCGGACAGCTCTTCCATGAACGTGTCGTAACGGACCTCGAGGCGCGAGACCTGATCGGCGTAGCGGTTGTAGGCGATGCCGGCCGGGATCGCGGCGAACAGCCCCATCGCCGTCGCGATCAGCGCCTCGGAGATGTGCGGCGCGACGACCGCGATCGTCGCGCTCTGCAGGTTACCGAGCGAATAGAACGCGCTCATGATGCCCCACACGGTGCCGAACAGGCCGACATACGGGCTGGTGTTGCTGACCGTGGCGAGAAACGACAGATTGTTCTCGAGGCGATCCATCTCGCGCAGCTGCGACACGTGCATCGATCTGCGCGCGCCCTCGACGACCTGGTCCGCGCCGAGCCCCTCCTGGCGCAGCCGCCCGAACTCCCTGAAGCCGGACTCGAAGATGCCGGCCATGCCGAGCGCGGACTCCTCCCCGCCCGACACCTCGCGGTACAGGCGTGCGAGATCGCCTCCGGACCAGAAACTCGCCTCGAACTCGTCGGCGCTGCCCGTGGCCTGCTTCAGCAGGCGCCGCTTCTCGATGATGACGGCCCATGACGCGATGGACGCGATCAGCAGCAACAACAGCACGGCCTGAACGACCGGGCTCGCGTCGAGCACCAGCGTAGTAACGGATAGATCGGTATTCATTTGTTCAACTCACTCAGCAGTTCGGCCGGCAGCCTGCGCGGCCTGCCTTGAGCCGCATCCATGCACGCGACTTCGGCCGTCGCGCGGCACACCAACGGGCGATCCGCAGGGCGGCCGCCTCTTTCGTGAACGACGATATCGTGCCTGAACACCACTCGCGCGCCGCGAGCCTCCGGGACGCTCGCTTCGACGTGCAACATGTCGCCGAGCCGCGACGGTGCCCTGAAGTCCGCCTCGACCCGGCTCAGCACGAGGTAAACCCTGTGACGTTCGAGCAACTCATCGTGATCCACCCCCTGCGCACGCAGCCACTCGGTACGCGCACGCTCCATGAAGCGGAAATAGCTTGCGTTGTACACGACTCCCTGCGCATCGGTGTCCTCCAGATATACCCTGACGGGCAGAACCAGCGCCCCCATCCTTCCGCCCGCTCAGTCGAACAGGTCCGGCTCGTCCGGTTTCGCGCGGGCCGCCGGCAGAGGAAGGTCGAAATGCCGATACGCCGCCCGCGTCGCGATGCGCCCGCGGGCCGTTCTCTGCAGAAATCCCTCCTGAATCAGATACGGCTCGACGACGTCCTCGAGCGTGCCGCGCTCCTCGCCGATCGCGGCGGCGAGGCTCTCGACGCCGACCGGTCCGCCGTCGAACTTCTCGATGATGGTCAGAAGCAGCTTGCGGTCCATGGCATCGAAACCGTGCGGGTCGACCTGGAGCAGATCCATCGCGGCGCGCGCCACGCTGCGATCGACGCGCCCGTCGGCCTTGACCTGAGCGTAATCCCGGACTCGACGCAGCAGACGGTTCACGATGCGCGGCGTGCCGCGCGAGCGGGCGGCGATCTCCCCTGCGCCTTCCCGGTCGATGGGCAGGTCGAGAATGCCCGCGGTTCTGATCGCGATGCGGGTCAGCTCCTCGCTGCCGTAGAACTCGAGGTGCTGTGTGATGCCGAAGCGGTCGCGGAGCGGCGACGTCAGAAGACCCGCGCGCGTCGTCGCACCCACCAGCGTGAACGGCGGCAGGTCGAGCTTGATCGAGCGGGCGCCTGGACCCTCGCCGATTACTATGTCCAGCTGGAAATCCTCGAGCGCCGGATATAACACTTCTTCGACCACGGGGCTCAGCCGATGAATTTCATCGACAAACAAGACGTCCTTTGGTTCAAGGTTCGTCAGCAGCGCGGCCAGGTCGCCGGGCCTCTCGAGCACCGGGCCGGACGTCTGGCGCAGGTTGACGCCGAGCTCGTTCGCGACGATGTGAGCCAGCGTCGTCTTGCCGAGCCCCGGCGGCCCGAACAGCAGC
>JAFGNC010000132.1 GCA_016927175.1 Gammaproteobacteria bacterium
CGACCTCGGCGCGGGCGAGCTCGACGGCCAGCAGCGGATTGCCGCCGGAGACTCTGCTCAAGGGCTCGCTGCTCGCACCCGGCACGCGTGTCGCGATCAGCTCGCGGACGGCGGCTTCGGGCAGCGCTTCGAGCGGCAGATCGTCGAGCAGGTCCGCATGCCGCAGCTCGCGCACCGCGCGCCGGACCGCGGCGTTGTCCCCCAGCTCGGTATCGCGCGCCGCGAGGATGCCGAGGAAGGGGCGGCCGGCGCTCATTCGCGCGACGTAGTGCAGTGCCGCGGCGCTCGAGTCGTCGGCCCACTGCAGATCGTCGAACAGCAGGACGACGGGCCGGCTCTCGGACTCGCGGGCGACGAGCTCGCTGAGGCCGTCGAAAAGACGATCGCGGTGATCACGATCGCCGGCGCCGAAGACCTGCGCCGCGAGCTCCGCGTCCCGGGTTCGCAGCGCGTCGATCCACAGCGCGAACGGCCGGATCGCCTCCGACTCGTACGCGCAGGCCTCGAGCAGACAAGCCCCGGCCGAGCGGGCCATGTCCGCGGCGGCCCGCAGCAGCCGGCTCTTACCGATGCCCGGCTCGCCGCGCACGAGGACCAGGCGTCCGCCGCCCCGCCCGGTCAGCGCCGCAAAGGCGGCCTCGAGGCGTGCGAGCTCGGCGTCCCGGCCGACCAGGGAGTCTGCCGCGGGAGCGGCCGGCGCGCGCCTCGGCTCCGGCCCTTCGTGGGCGACGGGGCGTGCCGGGCTGCCGGCGCCAGGCGCGCCGCGCCGGGCCCGATACAACGCGCCGGTCGGCTCGGCGCCGACCTCCTTCAGGAGCCGCGCGCCGAGCTGATACTGCTGCTCGGCCTCGTCGGCGCGGCCGGAGCCGACGAGCAGGCGGATCAGCGTCGCCCGCGCCGCTTCGTCGTAGGGCAGCAGGCCCGCTAGGGCACGCGCATGCGGCAACGCGCGCTCCGGCGAGTCGGCCAGCCGGCGGACCAGCGTGCTCAGCAGGCTCGCCTGCGCACGCGTCGCGCGCTCGCGCTCGGCCACGCACCAGGCCTGGAAATCGTGGAAGTTCGCCAGCTCGAGCCCTTCGAGAAAGTTGCCGCGGTAGCGGGCGACGGCCGTCTCGAGCGCGTCGAGCGGGGCGTCGTCGAGCCCGGCGTCGACCAGCGTCTTCAGGGCCTCGACGTCGATCATGACTCCCGTCGCGTCGAAGCCCACGGTGAGCCGGTCGGCGACGATGCGGCAGCAGTCGCCGTCGTCGACGAGACGGCGCAGCTTCGACAGGCTCCAGCGCAGCGAGCCGCGCGGGTCGTCCGGGATGTCCCACAGCAGCTCGCACAGATGCTCCCGCCGGAACGGCTTCCCGTTCAGTGCGAGATAGGCGAGCAGCGCGCGCGTCTTGCGCGACGGAGGCAGCGGCAAGGCCTTGCCGTCGCGTGTCACTTCGAGGTCGCCCAGAAACCTGAGCTCGAGCTCGGTCATCGGCCTGCCCTGAAGCTCACATCAGAAAAATGCAGCTCATATCAGAAAAGCGGCGGCGCCGAAGGCGGCGCGTGCGCCGGAAACCTTCGGGCCGGCACTTCGCCGCCCCCTCGGCGAGACTTGCCGACGCGGACGCCGGCTCGCGCCGGTCCGCCAAAATACCACGCCAGCATGCGGAAAAACCACGCTGACTCCCACGGCCACTACCTCGGTCGGCCTCGAACATGACCTCAACGCAGGCTCGAGGCAATCCGGAGGTCAGGACGATGGCTCGCTACGACAGCATTCTCGACACGATCGGTGATACGCCCCTGGTCCGGCTCAACAAGCTCGCCCCGGAAGGCGTCAACGTCTACGTCAAAGTAGAGGCATTCAACCCGATGGGCTCGGTCAAGGACCGAATGGCCCGCGCCGTCATCGAGCACGCCGAGAGGACCGGGGCGCTCGCTCCCGGGCAGACCGTCATCGAGGCGACGAGCGGCAACACGGGCATCGGCCTCGCGATGGTCTGCGCGCAGAAGGGCTATCCGCTCGTGGTCACGATGGCGGAGAGCTTCAGCGTCGAGCGGCGCAAGCTGCTTCGCTTCCTGGGCGCCAGGGTCGTGCTGACGCCGGCTTCGGAGAAAGGCACGGGCATGCTCGCGAAGGCCGTCGAGCTCGCCGAGACGCACGGTTGGTACCTGTGCCGGCAGTTCGAGAACGAGATCAACGCCGAGGTGCACGCCCGCACGACGGCGCAGGAGATCATCGCCGATTTCGACGGCGACCGGCTCGACTGCTGGGTCACGGGTTTCGGCACCGGCGGCACGCTGAAAGGTGTCGCGAAGGCCCTGAGGCAGGCGCGGCCGGACACGAAGATCGTCGCGGCCGAGCCGGACAACGCCCAGGTCCTCGGCAGCGGCATCGCCCAGCCCCGCGGCGGCGACGGCGCGCCCTCGGCGAGCCACCCCCGCTTCCGGCCGCACCTGATGCAGGGCTGGAGCCCCGATTTCATCTCGAAGCTGACCGAGGAGGCGGTCGCGGGCGGGCTCGTCGACGAGATCGTTCCGGTCGCGGGGCAGGAGGCCCTGCGCCTTGCGCGCGAGCTCGCGCGCCAGGAGGGCATTTTCGTCGGCATCTCGAGCGGCGCGACACTCGCCGCGGCGCTCGAGGTCGCGCGCAGGTCTCCCCCCGGCGCGAACATCGTCTGCATGCTGCCGGACACCGGCGAGCGGTACCTGTCCACGCCGCTGTTCGACGACATCGGCGAGGACATGACGGACGACGAGCTCGCGCTGTCGCGGTCAACGCCGAGCCATCGCTTCGACCGGGCCGCGCCGCCGGCACCGCCCGCGGCCGCCGCGGTTGAGCCTGCGGGCTCAAGTGGAGGGCGTCCGGCCGCCGGGGCAGAGGGCCGAGCCGCCGGGGCAGGGGGCCCGGCCGCCTCGCCGCCGGAGCTCGACGCGGAAGCGTCGGCATTCGTGGCGCAGCTCGTCCGCGACGAGCCGCTCGTGATGTTCGCGCTCGAGTGGTGCGAGTTCTGCTGGTCCGTGCG
>JAFGNC010000618.1 GCA_016927175.1 Gammaproteobacteria bacterium
CCAACCGTCCCCGGCCGCGGACCGGCCGCGGAGCCGGCCCCGGAGCCGACGGAGGCACAGATCGCCGCCGCGCTGCCGCTCGATACGCTCGGTCTCGAGCACATAGGCACGGTCGTGCCCGACGTCACGCGTGCCGCCGAGTTCTATAGCCGCGTGTTCAATCCGGAGCTCTACAAGGAGCGAGAGGCGCCGCTGCGCTATTACGTTACGCTCGACCCCGGCTATATCGCACTCGGTAGCCGTGACGACGAGCCGAACGCATTCATCGATCACGACTGCGCACTGCTCAAGAGCTATAACCGCGCGGCCGTAGCGCGGCGGCTCGAAGCCGAAGGGCTGCCGGCTGGCCGCTTCGGCATCATTCCGGATCCGGACGGGCTCGGGCTGCAACTGCTCGGCGTGCCGGGCGGCCTCGCGGGCTCGACGGTGCAGGCAGGCAGAATCGTCGACGGCGAGCCGCTCGTGCGCCCGCGGGGGCTTTCGCACGTGGTCCGATACGTTTCGGACCTGGACGAGTCCATCGCATTCTACCGCAGGTTCTTCGGCCAGGAGACGCACGAGGACGATGGCCGGTATGCATTCAAAGCCGCGCATACGCGGTGGATCGTTCAGGCCGCGCCCGCCGGGCAGGCACCGCGCATCGATCGCTTCGGCGTGAACGTCGCGCGTTTCGATCATGAAGTCGTGACGCGCGAGCTCGAACGTCTCGGCGCGCTCATCGTGTCCTCGAGCGCGGAGCGCGTGCACTTTCGTGGCCCCGAGGGGCTCGGGGTCGAGCTGTTGCCGGTGGACCCGGCCCGGATCTGGGGATTGGCGTAATGCGGGAATGGAGCAGGCGCGCTCAGTCGTGACCTCGAGCCGGCCGTGCCTCGAGGCGCGCTCCCGAGCCGCGGCCGCCCGCCGCCGCAGCGGGCCGGATGAGGAGCAGGTGGCATGAGATACCTGACGAAGAAGCATTTGTCCCGGCGCGCGGTGTTACGCGGCGCGGGCGCTACGATCGCATTACCGTTACTCCAATCGATGATCCCCGCGGGCGCCGCGCGCGCGGCCACGGGTGCGACCCCGCAGTCACGACTTGCGTGCATTTACGTACCGCATGGCGCGGTCATGAGCCGATGGACACCGGCTACAGACGGCACCGGCTTCGAGTTCCCGCCGATTTTGAGCTCGCTCGAGCCGTTCCGTGACCGCCTGAACGTGATCAGCGATCTGACGTTGCCGCTGGCTTATGGTCAGGATGCCTCAGCGGGCGCGAACCATACACGCTCGTCCGCCGTGTGGATTACGGGCGCGAAGCCGGAGATCGGCTCGACGCCCCGTCTCGGCACCTCGGTCGATCAAATCGCTGCGCGGCACTTCGGGCAGGACACGCCGTTGCCCTCGCTCGAGGTATCGATAGAGGAGGGGGGCTTGAGCGGCGGCTCGGGCCTGTCGGGGGCCTATCGCAATACGATCGCGTGGCGCACGCCGACTGCGCCGCTGCCTATGGAGAACGATCCGCAGGTGGTTTTCGAGCGTCTGTTCGGCGACGGCAGCACGCCGGAGGAGCGCACGAGCCGGCGTCGCCAGGCCGCGAGCCTGCTGGACTCTGTCGTCGGCGATATCGCTGCGCTCAAGCGCACGCTGCCGGCGGACGACGGCGTTCGCCTCGATCGCTACCTCGAGGACGTCCGCGAAGTCGAGCGGCGCATCGCGCTCGCGGGCGAGCAGGTTCCAGACGATCTCGAACTGCCGCCGAAGCCGACGGGCGTGCCCGACGACTTCGAGGAGCATGTCGAGCTGCTGTTCGACCTCATCGCGCTCGCGTGGCAAGCGGACATGACGCGCGTCGCGACGATGATGATTGCGAAAGAGGTCAGCAACGCGGTGTATCGTGCCAGCGGAGTGAATGATCCCTTCCACAATCTTTCACACCACTCGGAGGTGCCTGCAAACATCGATCGGCTCGCGACGCTGAACGAGTATCACACGCGCGTGACGATCGGCTATTTTCTCGGGAAGCTGCGGGAGACGCCGGATGGCGACGGCAATTTGCTCGATCATTCGCTCGTGCTGCACGGGAGCGGGATGAGCAACTCGAACCAGCACGATCATGATCCGTTGCCGATCTTGCTGGCCGGCGGTGCATCCGGAAGGCTCCGAGGCGGGCGGCATATCCGAGCGGGCCGCGGCACGCCGATGGCGAACCTGCTCGTGTCTTTGCTGAACAAGCTCGATGTACCGGCCGAATCATTCGGCGACAGCACCGCCGTCTTGGAGATTTAGGTGTCGTGCGGCGGCCGTAAGCGTGTGGGCGCTGCGATGGTTGCAGCCATGGCGCTGGCGCCGATCGGTGCCGTGGCCGGCGAGTACGAAGGGCTTGCCGATGCGGCGATGCATCGGGATATGGTCGCCGTGCGCTCGCTGCTCGAGCAAGGCGCCGACGTCAACGCGCCGGGCCCGTACGACACGCCGGCGCTGCATTGGGTGGTTCGCGTCCAGGATCTGCAGATGGCCGGGCGGCTGCTCGACGCCGGAGCCGATCCGAACCTCGCGAATCGCTACGGCGTGAGCCCCCTTCATCTCTCGATCGAGAATCGCGACGCCGACATGGTCGTGCTGCTGTTGGCTGCGGGCTCGGATCCGAACCTGCCCGACGGCGCGGGCGAGACGCCCTTGTTCCTCGCGGCGCGAGCGGGAAGCGCGGACATCGTCGAAGCGCTTCTCGCGCACGGAGCCTCCGTTGACGCGCAGGACGCGGCCTATCGACAGACGCCGCTGATGGTGGCGGTCCGGGAAGGTCATGCCGAGGTCGTCGAGCGTTTTCTCGCGCACGGCGCGAACGTGAATGCGCAGACGGTTGCCGGTCCAGCACCGAGGTTCCGCTTGCCCGCCGAGAACGCGGGCTCCAAAGGTGTCGGAATCATCCGCGGCGGTTGGCCCGAGCGTGGCGTGCGTCAACCGGTTCCGGGTGGCAAGACGCCGCTGCTGTATGCGACGCGTGAAGGGTACCTTCGAATCACCGCGTTGCTCCTGGAAGCCGGTGCGGATCTCGAGCAGGCGGATGCAAACGGC
>JAFGNC010000619.1 GCA_016927175.1 Gammaproteobacteria bacterium
ACAGCGCCATCACCGGGCGGCTGTCGTTCGCGGGGTCCGCGAGCAACTCGCTCAGGTGGTCGTACAGGTCGAGCGGACAGCCGACGAAGCAGGCGAGATCCGCGGCCGTCCAGTATTCGTGATCCTGCGTCGTGAATACGCCGCTCCAGGTGCCGAGGAACGGCTCCGCCGAATCGGATGTTTGCGCGGACGCGCCGAAAGGCACCGCGATCAGCGCGCCGGCCAGGACGCGCAGACCGCGCAGACAACGGGCCGCGCGGTGAACTCGGCGATATCGCATGGCCGTGCTCATCAGCGTTCCGGCCGCCGCCGGCGATCGTCGAACTCATCGGTCCTCAGATCTTCGGTGAACCGCTCGGTGCCGTCCGGCAGCGTCAGGTACTCCATATGGACGAGCTTCGAGCCGTCGCGCGACGGATGGCCGCGGACGGTGACCTTGTCGCCGGGCACCACCTCGTCACCGGTCCAGCCAGCGCGCAGCAACTGCGTCCGCGACCCTCCCTCGGCGAGCCACTTCTCGGTCGTCCCGTCGTTGTCGACGTCGAGGTAAATGCGCATATGCGGGTTGCCGAGCTGGTACTCGGTGACGACACCCGAGACGCTGATCTCGCGGCTCAAGTCATAGAGCATCGCCGGCGAATGATGTGCGACCGTGGGCGTCAGTGCCACGAGCCCAGCCAGCAGCAACAACAGCGAGCATCCCGTCCGCATCGCGAGCCTCCCCCGTCCGGAGCGACTATGTCTATCACGCGGCCGGTTCGGCGTCCATCGCCCGGGAGCGGCCCCGGGAAGAAATCCGTGCGCGCCGGGACCGTGCCGAACCGGACTGCATTGAATTCGAATCAGCCATGATCTACGGTCGATGCACGAGGTCACAGGCTGCCCGGAGAGTAACCGATGAGTGTCGTCACCCTGCAAGTCAACGGCGCGACCCACGAAGTGGACATCGATCCGTCGACACCTCTGCTATACGTGCTGCGGAACGATCTCGGGCTGCAAGGCCCTCGGTTCGGCTGCGGACTCGCCCAGTGCGGCACCTGCACTGTCATCGTAGACGGCGTCGCGATGCGCTCGTGCAGCCTGCCCGCCGGCCAGGTGCGCGGTGAGATCACGACGCTCGAAGGGCTGTCGAAGGACGGCACGCTGCATCCTCTGCAGCAGGCCTGGATCGATGAGCAGGTGCCGCAGTGCGGCTACTGCCAGAACGGCCAGATCATGACCGCGAAAGCGCTGCTCGACCGGAATCCGAACCCGAGCGATGCCGAAATCCGCCAGGGAATGGAAGGCGTGCTGTGCCGGTGCATGACCTACTACCGTATACAAGCGGCGATCAAGCGCGCGGCGCGCGGGCAGGCCGCGGCGGCCGCCGCCGATGCGGCCGGGACCGATGCGGGAGAGGACGCATGAGCGCCACGCTGCGATTTCCGAAAGCCGTCGAGGATTCGCTGCGGCGGATCGACCCGTCCACGTCGCGCCGGGATTTTCTGAAGGCGTCGGGCGCGCTCGTCGTCAGTGTCAGTGTCAGCGCGGTCCCCGGCGGCAGAGTGCTTGCGCAGGGCGCCGGCGCGGGACCTTACCCCGACCCGGACCATCTCCAGCTCGACACGTGGATCGTGATCCACCCGGACAACACCGCGACGTTCTTCGTCGGCAAGACGGATGGCGGACAAGGCACCGGCACCGCGTTCCGCCAGATGATGTGCGACGAGCTCGACATCGCCTACGACAGGACGGGCCTCGTCATGGGCAGCACCGACACGACGCCCGATCAGGGCGGCTCGGGCGGCTCCGATGCGATCGAGCGCGACGGCTGGCCGATGCGTCGCGTAGCCGCCGAAGCGCGTCGGGTCCTGCTCGAGCTCGCATCGGAGCATCTCGACGCGCCGGTCTCGGAGCTCGCCGTCAGCGACGCCACGATCTCGGTCAGATCCGCGCCGGCGAGGTCGGTCACCTACGCGGAGCTCGTCGGCGGCAAACGGTTCGACGTCGCCCTGACGGGCGGCGACGTCAACTCGACGCGCGGCGCGGCGGAGGTCAAGCCCGTCGGGGAGCTGCGCGTCGTCGGCCGGTCGATCCGACGCTACGACATTCCCGGCAAGGTCGACGGATCGCTGACCTGGGCCGTGGACGTGAAGCTGCCGGGCATGGTCCATGCGCGCAACGTCAGGCCGCCCGTCGCCGGAGCCACGCTGCGCGGCATCGACGAGTCGTCCGTCGCGGACGTGCCGGGCTTGATCCGGGTCGTCAGCCGGGGCAACTACGTGGCCGTCGTCTGCGAACGCGAGGAGCAGGCCATTCAGGCCGCCCGGCAGCTCGACGTCGACTGGGCGCCGCCGGCCGAGGCGCCGTTCCCCTCCTCCGCCGGGCTCTACGACTTCATGCGCGGCGCCCGACCGACGTCGACCAGCGAGTCGGATCTCGCCGGTGACCCCGACGCGGCACTGGCCGCCGCCGAGCACGTCGTCGAAGCCGATTACGAAGTGCCCTTCCAGGGGCACACCGCGATCGGCCCGGCGCACGCGCTGGCCGATCCTTCCGACGGTCAGATGACGATCTACTCGAACGACATGAAGTCGTATGGTCTCAGGGACGGCGTCGCCGAGTTCCTCGACATACCCCGCGACCGGGTGCGGGTGGTCTACATGGACGGGCCGCAGGTGTACGGCCGCACGGCGGCAGACGACGTCGGCTTCGAGGCGGCCTTTCTGGCCCGCGAGCTCGGGCGGCCGGTGCGCGTGCAGTGGATGCGTGACGAGGAGACGGCGTGGGACACCAAGGGCCCGGCCTACACGTTCACGCTGCGCGGCGGGCTCGATGCGGACAACCGCGTCGTCGCGCTCGACTACGACGCCCGCGCGGCCGATTACAACCACGTCGGCTACAACGAGCCGGACACGGTCCTGATCGCGCAGTTGATGGGCATTCGGCCCGAGCGGCCGGCCGCGGGGCGCGCCGCGGCGCCGTCCATCCAGTACGCGATCCCGAATCGGCGCACGACGGCACGGGTCGTCGGCCTGCCGCTGGTCTGGGAGACGCCGCTGCGCACGGGCAACCTGCGCGACCCGAACGGCCCGCAGGTGACTTTCGCGTTCGAATCGTTCATCGACGAGCTGGCCGCGGCGGCGAAGGCCGATCCGGTCGAGTTCCGGCTCGACATGCTCGAGCGCAGCGCCGAGGACGAGCTGTTCCGCCGCGCGCGCTCGATCGCCGCGGTCCGCGCGGCGGCCGAAAGCTACGGCTGGGACACGCGGCCTTCGCCGAATCCGGTGCGGGCCGACGACCGAGGCCCGATCCTGAGCGGACGCGGCATCGCGTACACGTACCGCAACGGCACCGTCGTCGCGACGATCGCCGACGTCGAGGTCGACCGCGAGACGGGCCGCATCTGGGCCAGACGGCTCGTGTGCGCCCACGACTGCGGCCTCGTGATCAACCCGGCGGGCCTGCGGCACACGGTCGAGTGCGGCATGCTGCACGGCTTGAGTCGGGCGCTGTGGGAAGAGGTCCGTTTCGATCCCGAAAAGGTCACGAGCGTAGACTGGGCGACTCACCCGAGCCTCCGGCATTCCGACACGCCGGAATCGATCGAGGTCGTGCTGGTGAACGGCGACCCGAACCCGGATCGCCCCGATCTGCCGCACTACGGCGCCGGCGAAGCGAGCCACAAGCCGATGATCGCGGCGGTGGCCAACGCCGTGTTCGACGCCACCGGCGTGCGGCTGCGTCGCGTGCCTTTGCGGAAGGAGCGGGTGCTCGAGGCGCTGCGGCGCCAGAGCTGATCGCGGCGAGGCCGATCTCCGCGCCGCCAGCCAGCCAGCCAG
>JAFGNC010000133.1 GCA_016927175.1 Gammaproteobacteria bacterium
ACCGTGCAGCCAGATGATCGAGAGGCGAGGCGCCCCGTCACCCGTGATTCGTTCTATGCAGTCCAGCATCATCGCCTCACTGTGCTTCGTCCGAGCCGGTCCCCGCGGGGCTTCCATTATTTGCGCATACCCTATATCATATGCGCAAGTTTATTCACTCGCTTCCCCTAATGCCCAGCGCACCCGCCCAGCAGCACGAGCGGCGGCGCGCCATCGCGCGTCTCCTCAAGGAAAACCAGGTCGCCCGGCAGGCCGAGCTGGTCGAGCTGCTGCGCGCGGAAGGCTACGTTGCGACGCAATCGAGCGTGAGCCGGGATCTGAAGGACCTGGGGGCGGTGAAGCTGAAGAACGGCTACAGCCTGCCCGAAAGGTCGCACGACGGCAACGCGTCGGCGCTGGCGCTCGTCGCGGAGCTCGTGCGGGACATCCGCACGGCCGGCGCGAACCTGCTGGTCGTCACGACCGCCGTCGGCGCCGCGCAGCGAGTCGCGGTGACGCTGGACAGGATCGACTGGCCGGAGATCGTAGGGACGCTGTCGGGCGACGACACTATTTTCGTGGCCACGGCCAACTCGACGCAGCAGAGGCGCCTGCGCGCGCGGCTGCGACAGAACTTGAGGAAGGTGACCAAATGAGCGCGCACACAACGGGCGGTAACGCCGCCGCAGGCCCGGCTGCGGGCCGGCCCGACGATCCGATCGTCCTCGCCTTCTCGGGCGGTCTCGACACGTCGTTCTGCATCCCGTGGCTCACGGAGACCTACGGCCGGCCGGTCGTCACGGCCACCGTCAACACGGGCGGAATCGACGCCGACGCGGCGCAGCAGCTCGAGCGGCACGCGCTCGCGCTCGGCGCGCGGCACCACGTGCTCGTCGAGGCGCGGGACGAGTTCTTCGATCAGGTGCTGAAGTACCTGATCATGGGCAACGTGCGCCGCGGTCAGCTGTATCCGCTCTGCGTCGGCTCCGAGCGCGGCGTGCAGGCGCGTCACCTGGCGCAGCTCGCGGCCAAGCTCGGCGCGAACACCGTCGCGCACGGCTGCACGGCGGCCGGCAACGATCAGGTCCGCTTCGAAATCATATTGAAGGCGCTGGCGCCGCAGCTCGAGGTGCTCGCGCCGGTGCGCGATCATTCGTGGGCGCGCGCGGATCAGGTCGCGTACCTGAACGAGCGCGGCTTGCCGGTACCCGGCAAGGGCTCGGCCTACTCGATCAACCGGGGCCTGTGGGGCGTTACGATCGGAGGCACCGAGACGCTCGACTCGCGCGACTCGATTCCCGAGTCGGCCTGGGTGCTCAGCGCCGGCGCGTTCGACGCGCCGCGCGAGCCCCGCGACGTCGAGATCGGCTTCGAGCGCGGCGTGCCCGTCAGCCTCGACGGCGAGAAGCTCGCGCCCGTCGCCCTGATCGAGCGGCTCGAGGAAGTCGGCAAGGCCTACGCGATCGGCCGCGGCATTCACGTCGGCGACACGATTCTCGGCACGAAGGGCCGTGTCGCGTTCGAGGCGCCATCGGCCGAGATCCTGATCGCCTCGCACCGCGAGCTCGAGAAGCTGACGCTGACGGCACTGCAGATGCGCGTCAAGGAGCAATTGAGTCAGACTTACGGGGACCTGGTGCACGAGGGCAAGCAGCTCGACCCGGTCGGCCGCGACATCGAGGCGCTGCTCGAATCGTCGCAGGCGCGCGTGACCGGCACGGTGCGCTGCAGGCTGCGCCCGGGGAGCCTGTTCGTTGCCGGCGTCACGTCGCCGCATTCGCTGATGGCGGCGAGCCGCGGCAAGTACGGCGAATCGGCGGGTGAGTGGACCAGCGCCGACGCGGTCGGCTTCTCGCGCATTCTGGCGTTGCCCGGAATGCTGCACACGCGAGCCGGAGGATAACCACATGATGCGTTCGGTAGTCGTCGATAAAATCGCTTCGGTCGCGGTCGCGAGCGACCTGTCCCACGAGATCCGGGTCGACTCGAAGATCCCGTGCGAGGAAGGCGTTCTGATCGCGGCCGAGGTTCTGACCTCCAAGTCGAGCTATAACACGCTCGAGCTGACCAGCGGCCGCATGGCGCAGATCAAGCGCGGCGACGTCATCGTCGGCGCGCTCGGCCACCGCAAGGCGCTGTTCGGCTATTCCGGCCACCTGCCGGAGAAGCTCGAGCCGGGTGACATCGTGCAGCTGCTGAATCTCGGCGGCGTCATGGGCATCTGCGACTCGATCAACCCGACGCACGGGCAGCCGTTCGACTGCCGCGTGCTCGGCGTCGTGCTCGATTTCCCGTACCTCGGGCAGCGCGTCGGCGTGCCGGCACGGGTCAGCGAAATCAAGGCCGCCGCCGACGTGCGCGTCGCTACCAACGGCGTGCCGGTCGTCGCGCTGGCCGGCACCTGCATGAACTCCGGCAAGACCGCGGCGGCGTGCGCCGTGGTCAGCCGGTTTCGTCACAACGGCCTCGTCGTGGACGCGTTCAAGGCCACTGGCGTCGCGCTGCGCCGCGACATCCTGGCCATGGAAGACGCCGGCGCGCGCAACACGGCCATCTTCACCGATCTCGGCGTCGTCGCGACCACATCCGGCAACGCGCCGGCGCTGACCCGCAACCTGCTCGCAATGCTCGTGCAGAAGCGGCCGGACGTCATCGTCTTCGAGCTCGGCGACGGCCTGCTCGGCGCCTACGGCGTCGAAGCCATCCTGCGCGACGACGAGATTCGCAACGCCCTCAGCGCCCTCGTGCTGTGCGCGAACGACCCGGTCGCCGCATGGGGCGGCGTCAAGCTGCTGCAGGACGAGTTCGGCATCGAGCCGACCGTCGTGACGGGACCCGCGACGGACAACCAGGTCGGCATCGACATCATCCGGCAGCGTTCGAACGTGCCGGCGATCAATGCTCTCGCGGGCGGCGCGGATCTCGGCGATCTGCTGCAGTCCTCGATCGGCCTCGGCGCCCGAATCGCGAAGGCCGCGCCATGAGCGGCGCGGCGGCCGACGGGAAGGGCCCGTTCCCCGAAGAGGGGCAGTGGCCCGTGCTGGTCCTCGGCGGCTCGGGCTACGTCGCCGGCGAGATGCTGCGCCTGATCGCCGCTCATCCGCGGCTCGAGCTCGCGGGCGCGATCTCGACCAGCCAGGCGGGCGAGCAGATCGCGGCGACCTTCCCGCACCTGGCGCCGGCCTACCCGCGGCAGTGCTTCGTCACGCTCGAGGCCGCGATCGAGCGCCTCGGCGCGGCCGAGCGGTCGGTGCTGCTGTCTGCGGCGCCGCACGGCGCGTCCGCGGAGATCGTCGCGCAGATGCTGGACGCCGCCGAGTCGGCCGGCGTGACGCTGACGGTCGTCGACGCGTCGGCCGATTTCCGCTTCGCCGACCCCGAGGCCTACGCGGCCGTATACGGTCATCCGCACGCGGCGCCGGAGCGGCTTGCCGACTTCACCTGCGCGCTGCCCGAGCACCTGAAGAGCGTCGAGACGCCGCATGCGGCGCACCCGGGCTGCTTCGCCACGTCGATGCTGCTCGGCATCGTGCCGCTCGTGGCGACAGGCCTCGTCGACGGCGAGTTCTACGTCAGCGCCGTCACCGGCAGCACCGGCGCCGGCCGCACGCCGCGCGACACGACGCATCACCCGCTGCGTCACAACAACCTGTTCGCCTACCAGGCGCTGAAACACCGTCACTCGCCGGAAGTCCGCGCGCTGACCGAGGCCGCGACGGGCCGCCCGATCGGCCTGCATTTCGCGCCGCATTCCGGGCCGTTCGCCCGCGGGATCTACGCATCGATCTTCGCGCGCCATACGGGCGGGCTGACGACGGCCGACGCGATCGAAGCGCTGGCGGAGTTTTACCGCGACGCGGCATTCGTGCGCGTGCTCGAGGACCCGCCGCGGATGAAGGATATCGTCGCGACCAATTACGCGGCGATCAGTGCGGCGGTGGACGGCGACACGGTCGTCGTTCACTCGACCGTGGACAACCTGGTCAAAGGCGCTGCGGGAGGCAGCATACAATGGACGAATCGACTGCTCGGGTTGCCGGAGCACCTGGGGCTCACGGCCCCCACGGCGGGCTGGTTATGACGACCGATACCACGGCGCCGGCGAAGCATCGCGGCGCGCATCTCGACGAGGTTTACCCGACGCTGCCGTTCACGCCGGTCAGCGGCAGCGGCGCGTGGCTCGAGGACGAGAGCGGGCGCCGCGTGCTCGACTTCTACGGCGGCCATGCCGTCGCGGCGCTCGGCTACGGGCACCCGCGCCTGATCGAAGCGGTGTCGAAGCAGACCGCCCGGCTGCACTTTCAGAGCAACGTGCTGCCGCTCGGTATCCGCGACGAGGCGGCCGACCGTCTGGCGGCGTTCGCGCCGCGCGGTCTCGACCGTGTGTTCTTCGTCAACAGCGGCGCCGAGGCCAACGAGAACGCGCTGCGCGTGGCGCTGAAGCTCACCGGCAGGCCCAAGATCGTCGCCGTCGAGCACAGCTTCCACGGCCGAACGGCCGCCGCGGCCGCGGTCACGTGGGGCTCGAAGAAGTGGTACGGCTTTCCGCGCACGCCGATGGACGTGCAGTTCGTGCCGCGCGGCGACGTCGCGGCGCTGCACGCCGCCGTCGACGAGCGTACGGCCGCCGTCATCGTCGAGCCCGTGCAGGGCCTCGCCGGCGCTTACGATCTCGGCGCGGATTTTCTGCGCGCCGCCCGCCAGGCCTGCGACCGGCACGATGCGCTCCTGATCCTCGACGAGGTGCAGTCCGGCATGGGCCGGCTCGGGAAGCCTTTCGGCGCGGACCTGTACCGCGTCGCGCCGGACCTGCTGACGACGGCGAAGGGTCTCGCGGGCGGCTTCCCGTGCGGCGCGCTGATCATGACGCGCACGATCGCGGCCGAGCTGACCCCCGGCCAGCTCGGCACGACTTTCGGCGGCGGGCCCGTAGCCTGCGCCGCGATCGTCGCCGTGATCGACGCGATCGAGCAGGAGAACCTGCTCGAGAACGTGAGGACGCTGTCGGCGCTGATTCGTCAGACCTGCGTCACGGGCCCCGTCGTCGGCATGCAGGGCGAGGGTTTCCTGATCGGTCTGAAGACGACGCCGCCGGCCGCGAAGCTGCGCGACGCGCTGCTCGAGCGCGACATCCTGACCGGGACCAGCACGGATCCGCACGTGCTGCGGCTGCTGCCGCCGCTGATCCTCGAACGCAGCCATGTCGAGCTGCTGGCCGCTGCACTGACGGAGCTCGCCGATGCTAGCCTTTAACGATCTCGCCGATTTCCCTCATGCCGAGATCGGCTCGCTGCTGAAGCTCGCCGCCCGCCTCGAGCGCGAGCCCGAGCCGCGCGCGCTCGAGGGCAAGGTGCTGTCGCTGCTGTTCCTGAATCCGTCGCTGCGGACGCTCGCGTCGTTCCAGGCGGCCATGGTGCGCCTCGGCGGCGGCTCGTTCGTGATCTCGCCGGAGATGTCGATCCACGGCCTCGAGTCGCGGTCGGGCATCGTCATGGACGGCGTCGCGGCCGAGCACATCCGCGAGGCCGTGCCGGTCATCGCGTCCTACGGCGACGCGATCGGCATCCGCGCGTTCGCCGAGAGGCTCAACCTCGACGACGATCTCGCGGACCGGCGTTTCGCCGAGCTCGCGGCGCTGGCGGACAAGCCGACGATCAACATGGAATCGGCGATCAACCACCCGTGCCAGAGTCTCGCCGACTGGAAGACGATGGACGAGCTGGCCATTCCCTCGACGGGCGGCCGCTTCGTGCTGTCGTGGGCGTATCATCCGAAGGCGCTGCCGCTCGCCGTGCCCGCCGCGACCGTGCACATGGCCGCGATGCGCGGCATGGACGTCGTCGTGCTGCGCCCGCCGGGTTTCGAGCTGCCGGACGCGGTCATGGACAAGGCCCGCGCCGCGGCGGAGGCCTCCGGCGGCAGGGTCAGCGAAACCGAGGACCGGCGCGAGGCCATGGAGGGCGCGCACGTCATCTATGCGAAGTCGTGGTCTTCCACGCGTCACTACACCGACCGCCTGGCCGATCAGGCGCTGCGCGAGGAGCTGACGGGCTGGTGTGTCGACGAGCCGTGGTTCGACAACGCGCGCGAGGACTGCCGCTTCATGCACTGCCTGCCGGTGCGGCGGGGCGTCGTCGTCGCCGACCGGATTCTGGACGGCCCGCGCAGCGTCGTGATCCGCGAGGCGCAAAACCGAATGCTGGTGCAGATGGCCGTGCTGTACCGGATGCTGAAAGGATGAGACCTTGAGGGATGAAGCGATGCCACGACTGAGCGGGACCGAACGCACGATCGTCGTCACGGCGCTGCGGCACGCGGTGCCGTACATGCGCATGTACAAGAAGAAGGTGTTCGTGCTGAAGGCCGGCGGCGACGCGTTCACCACGACCGAGTCGACGCGGGCGCTGGCCGAGCAGATCGGCATCCTGCACCAGGTCGGCATCCGCGTCGTGCTCGTGCATGGCGGCGGCCCGCAGGCGACGCAGCTCGCGGGCCGACTCGGGCTCGAGAGCCGCTTCGTCGACGGCCGACGCGTCACGGACGAGGCGACGCTGGACGTCGCGACGATGGTGCTGAACGGCCAGATCAACACGCGGATCCTCGCCGCGTGCCGCGAGCTCGGCATCCCGGCCGTCGGCATCAGCGGCGTCGACGGCGGCCTGATCCGCGCGCGCAGGCGCCCGCCCGTCACGCGCGCGGGCGGCGACGGCAAGGACGAGAAGGTCGACTACGGCTTCGTCGGCGACATCGAAGGTGTCGATGCCGGCGTCGTCGGGAAGCTGCTCGACAACGACCTCGTGCCGATCGTGAGCCCGATATCGGCCGACGACGCCGGAACGCTGCTGAACATCAACGCCGACACGGTGGCCGCCGCGATCGCGTGCGAGCTCGGCGCGGAGAAGCTCGTCCTCGCGACGGGCGCGCCCGGCATCCTCGAAACCCTCGACGATCCGCGTTCGCTGATCTCGTACGTCGATCGCGCGGGTCTGCGCCGGCTGCGCGACGAAGGCCGGCTCATGGACGGCATGCTGCCGAAGGTCGCGGCCATCGAGCAGGCGCTGTCGGGCGGCGTACGGCGCGTCCACGTCATCTCGTACTCGCTGCCGGACAGCCTGCTGCTCGAAGTCTTCACGAACGAGGGCACCGGCACGATGGTCGTCGACGACATCGAGCACCTGAGCCCGGCCGAGCAGCAGACCTGAGCGGAAGTCAAGCGATGGCGCGACTGTGGGACAAGGGCCTGCCGCTCGACGAGCGCATCCTGCGCTTCACGGCAGGCGAGGATCACCGCCTCGACGAGCGCCTGGTCGAGTACGACGTGCGCGCGTCCATCGCGCACGCGCGCATGCTCGAGCGGCAGGGGCTGATCGGCGCCGCGGACGCGGATGCGATCTGTGAAGGGCTGGAGGCGCTCGGCGAGGCGCACGCCGCCGGCGAGTGGTCGATCTCGCTCGCGGACGAGGACGCGCACGGCGCGCTCGAAGCCCGGCTGATCGAGCGCATCGGCGAGGCCGGGGGCCGCGTGCACCTCGGCCGCTCGCGCAACGATCAGGTGCTGGTGGCGCTGCGGCTGTATCTGCGCGACGCGGTGCAGCGGCTCGCCGACGATACGAACGCCGTCATCGACGCGCTCGGCGACGTCGAGCGTCTGCAGGGGTCGGTCGCGCTGCCGGGCTACACGCACATGCAGCCGGCGATGCCGAGCTCGGTGGCGCTGTGGGCCGGCGGCTTCGCGGCCGAGCTCGGCGACGACCGCGACGGCCTGCTGCGCAGCCTCACGCGCATCGACCGAAATCCGCTCGGCTCCGCGGCCGGTTACGGCGTGCCGGATCTGCCGCTCGACCGCGACGACACGTGCCGCGCGCTCGGCTTCGCGGGAAACCACGAGCCGGTCACGGCCGTGCAGCTGTCGCGCGGCAAGGCCGAAGCGACGGTCATTTTCGAGCTGTCCCTGCTGCTCGGCGATATCGGCCGGCTGGCGTCCGACCTGCTGCTGTTCTATACGGCGGAATTCGCCTATGTCGCGCTGCCGCCGGAGATGACGACCGGCTCGTCCATCATGCCGCAGAAGCGCAACCCGGACGTGTTCGAGCTGCTGCGGGGCGCGCAGTCGACGGTCAACGGCGCGCTGATCGAGGCGCTCGGCATCACGTCCAAGCTGACGTCGGGCTATCACCGCGACCTGCAGCGTCTGAAGGCGCCGCTGTTCCGGAGCCTCGACCTGGCCGCCGACGCGCTGAACATCGCGTCGCACGCGTTGCGCGGCATCCGCTTCCTGCCCGAGAACATCGAGCTGCCGCCGGAGCTCGGCGCGGCGGCGCGTGCCAATGCGCTGGTCGTCGAGCGCGGCATCCCGTTCCGCGAGGCCTACCGGATCGTGGCGGCCGAGCTCGCACGGGAGAAGAAATGAAGCGGCGGGCGACGCTGCCGCCGCACGCCGCGCGACGGCTCGGCGCGCTCGCTTGCGTCATGGCCGTCGCAGGCGCCGCGCTCGCCGCCGGTTGCGGTCAGAAGGGCCCTCTGGTTCGTCCGGACGGCGCGTCCTCCGCCGGCGGCACCGTCCCTCCGGTCACGCCGCGCACGGACGACGAGGAATCCGAAGCGGAGGCCGCTTCAGAGACGGCGGGCAGCGGGGCCGATGGCGGATAAGCCGCTCGTTCTCGTCGACGGGTCCTCCTATCTGTACCGCGCGTATCACGCGCTGCCGGATCTGTCGACGCAGGACGGCCAGCCGACCGGCGCGCTGCTCGGCGTGCTGAACATGGTCTACAAGCTGATGGACGAGCACTCGCCGGAACGGATGGCCGTCGTCTTCGACGCGCCCGGCAGAACGTTTCGCGACGACCTTTTCGCGGAATACAAGGCGCACCGCCCGCCGATGCCGGACGAGCTGCGCTCGCAGATCGAGCCTCTGATCGAAGCGATCGAGATGATGGGCGTGCCGGTGCTCAGGATCCCCGGCGTCGAGGCCGACGACGTGATCGGCACACTCGCCGACGACGCCGCCGACGCAGGAGTGGCGACGATCATCTCCACGTCCGACAAGGACATGGCGCAGCTCGTCGGCGAGCGCGTCACGCTCGTCAACACGATGGACAATACGACGCTGGACCCCGCCGGCGTCGCCGCCAAGTTCGGCGTGCCGCCTGATCGAATCACGGATTACCTTGCGCTGGTCGGCGACACGTCGGACAACATTCCCGGCGTGCGGGGCGTCGGCGCGAAGACCGCTGCCAAATGGCTCGAGCAGTACGGCACGCTCGAGGCGCTGGTGGCCCACTCCGGCGAGGTGCGCGGCAAGGTCGGCGAGCGGCTGCGCGACGCGCTCGGCGAGCTGGACCTGTACAAACGGCTCGCGACGATCGACCGCGACTGCGAGCTGCCGCTCGGCTTCGACGCGCTGACCGTCAAACCGCCGCGCGAGGAAGAGCTGCGCGAGCTGTATCAGCGGCTCGAGCTGACGTCGCTGCTGAGGCGGCGGCTGCCGCAGCCGCCCGCGGGGGCCGAACCGGCCCCGGACCCGGACGACGTCGAGCGCCGTTACGACATCGTGCTAACGGAGCGCGCGCTCGACGAATGGCTCGAGACCGTCACTTCCGCGCCGATCGTCGCCGTCGACACCGCGACCACGGGCGTCGACTACATGCGGGCCGAGCTGGTCGGCCTGTCGCTGTCGGCCGAGCCCGGGCGCGCCGCGTACATCCCGATCGGGCACCGCTACCCGGGGGCGCCCGAGCAGCTTGCTGCCGACCTCGTGCTGTCGAAGCTCCGGCCGTGGCTCGAGTCGAGCTCGCCGAAGGTCGGCCACCACGGGAAATTCCACGCGCACGTCCTCGGGCACTACGGCATCGAGATCGGCGGCCTCGATTACGACTCCATGCTCGAGTCCTACGTGCTGAACTCCGTCGCGACACGGCACGACATAGGATCGGTCGCCGCGAAATATCTCGGCATGGACAAGGTCAGCGTCGAGGATGTGTGCGGCAAGGGCGCGAAGCAGATCAGCTTCGACCAGCTCGACATCGACAACGCGTGCCGCTACGCCGCCGAGGGCGCGGACGTGACGCTGCGTCTGCACCAGACGTTGTGGCCGAAGCTGCGGCAGGTGCCGGAGCTCGAGAAACTGTACGGCGAGATCGAGCAGCCGCTCGTGCGCGTGCTGCGGTCGATGGAGCGGGCCGGCGTCAAAGTCGACGCGGACATGCTGCGCCGGCAGAGCCAGGAGCTGGCCGAGGCGATGGCCCGGACCGAGGCCGCTGCGCACGTCGAAGCCGGCGGGCCCTTCGCGATCGGCTCGCCGAAGCAGCTACAGGAGGTGCTGTACGAGCGGCTCGCGCTGCCGGTGCTCGGCAAGACGCCGAAGGGTCAGCCGTCTACCGCCGAGAACGTGCTGCAGGAGCTGGCTCGGACCTACGACCTGCCGAGGCTGATCCTCGAGTACCGTGCGCTCGCGAAGCTGAAATCGACTTACACGGACAAGCTGCCCCTGGTCATCAACCCGCAGACGGGCCGCATCCACACCTGCTACCACCAGGCCGTCGCGGCGACCGGGCGGCTGTCGTCGACGGATCCGAACCTGCAGAACATCCCGATACGCACTCCGGAAGGCCGCCGGATCCGGCAGGCCTTCGTCGCCGCGCCCGGCTACACGCTGCTGGCCGCGGACTACTCGCAGATCGAGCTCCGGATCATGGCGCATCTGTCCGGCGACGAGGGGCTGCTCGCCGCATTCGCGGCGCGGGAGGACATCCACCGGGCGACGGCCGCCGAGGTCTTCGGCATGCCGCTCGACGCGGTGACGCCGGACCAGCGCCGCTCGGCCAAGGCCATCAATTTCGGGCTGATTTACGGCATGTCGGCTTTCGGGCTGGCCCGTCAGCTGGGCGTCGAGCGCGGCGAGGCGCAGACCTACATCGACCTGTACTTCCAGCGGTATCCGGGCGTCAAGCGCTACATGGACGACACGCGCCGGCTGGCGCGGGAGCAGGGCTACGTCACGACGGTCTTCGGCCGGCGCCTGTATCTGCCGGAAATCAACGACCGCAACGCGCAGCGCCGCCAGTACGCGGAGCGAAGCGCGATCAACGCACCTATGCAAGGCACGGCGGCGGACATCATCAAGCGCGCCATGCTGAAGATCCACGCGTGGCTGTCGGGAGGAGACGCCGACGCGCGGCTGATCATGCAGGTGCATGACGAGCTCGTGCTCGAGGTTCGGGAGGCCGAGGCCGCGGACGTCGCGCGGCAGGTCGTCGCGCTGATGGAATCCGCCGGAGAGCTCAGCGTGCCGCTGCAGGTGGACGCCGGCACCGGGCCCAATTGGGACGAGGCGCACTGAGCGCCGGCGCCGAGCCGCCCGGCGCGCCACACCTCCTCCGCCGCTGAACAGCCGCCTATTGCGGGCGGCCTCCCCGCGACCGGGGCGGCCATCGGAGCCGGCTTCCGGCCCGATGGATCGGGGCCGGAACTTTTCGAAACGCCCCCTGACTAAACCCTCGACGTCCGCGAGGACGTCCCCGCTATCCTCCCTAAGCGGGCTTCGCCCCGGTTACCCCAACCGGGGCCTTGAGCCCCGGGCATGTCCCCTGAATCCCATGCCCGGGGCTTTTCTTATCCGTCGAAAGCTCATGCCGTTCGGGTCCTTGGACAAGCTCCGGGCCGCACGGCCGTGGCCTTCCGGCCGCATCCGCCTCCGACGCGCATCCGCCTCCGATCCGCATCCGCCTCCGACCCGCATCCGCCTCCGGCCGCAACCGCCTCCGGCCGCAACCGCCCCCGGCCGCAACCGCCCCCGGGCCGCGCCCGTCAGCCGGTACCGGCCTCCGCACCGGCCTCCGGCGGCTCGAGCCAGCGCATCAGCTGATCGCGGGCCTCGTCGACCCCCTGCCCTGTCAGCGCGGAGAACAGCGTGACCGCGACGACGCCATCCGGGACTTCCGCGGCGACCCTGCTCCTGACGGCGGCCGCCTGCCCCCGGCTCAGCTTGTCCGCCTTGGTCAGCAGCAGCAGCATCGGCAGACCGAGCGACTCCGCCCACTCGATCATCGCCGCGTCCAGCTCCATGATGCCGCGCCGCACGTCGAGCGTGATCACGATGCCGCGCAGCCCGGGCCGATCCGACAGGTAAGCCTCGAGAAGCCCCCGCCAGCGCTGCCTGACCGCCGGCGCGGCCCGCGCGAACCCATAGCCCGGCAGATCGACGAGCCGATGCCCGGGCCCATAGGTGAAGAAGTTGATCAGCTGCGTGCGGCCGGGCGTCTTGCTGACGCGCGCGAGCTTGCGCGCGCCCGTGACGGCGTTGATCGCGCTCGATTTGCCGGAGTTCGACCGGCCGACGAACGCGACCTCGCTGCAGTCGTCGGGCGGGAAGCCTGCCGGGTCTGACGCGCTCTTCAGAAACTGCGCGACGGGCATCGTCGCTCCTGTCGTAGCCACTTTCGCTGCCGCCGCGACGACGGCGGCGTGCCGTGATGGGGCGGGACGCGATTAGTGTACAATTCGCGCCTCATCGCGAGGGAAAAATCCGGGAAATCGACAGCGTGCACCAGATGATTCGTAGAGGGCGCCTCGGCGCTGACCGCAGCCTGTGGATCACCGTCGCGGCCACGGGCCTCGTCGCGGCAGCACTGATCGGCGCGGAGAGTTTTGCTCAGGAGCAGCAACCGCAGGGACAGCAACAGCAGGGCTTCGAGCGCGGCTCGGTCGAGGCCGGGCAGCAGAAGTCCCAGACCTGCGCCGCGTGCCACGGCCCGGACGGCAACAGCGTCACGCCCGAGTGGCCGAGCCTCGCCGGGCAGCACCCCGCCTATATCGTGAACCAGCTGCAGGCCTACAAGAACGGCGAGCGGCAGGATCCGGGCATGGTCGGCTTCGCGTCGATGCTGACCGAGCAGGACATGTGGGACATCGCCGCCTACTACGGCGCCCAGTCTCTGACACCGAAGGGCGCGCAGCCGGATCTCGTCACGCGCGGCGAGGAGCTTTACCGCGCCGGTGCACCGGAGCGGGGCATACCGGCCTGCATCGCCTGCCACGGGCCGGCGGGCGACGGCAATTTTCTGGCGGCCTACCCGCGTATCGGCGGCCAGCATGCCACGTACATGCTGAATACGATGCAGGATTACGCGGCCGGCGAGCGCCGATCCGACACCGATTACAACCAGATGATGCGCAACGTCGCCGAGCTGCTGCTCGAAGAGGAGATGCGGGCGGTGACGAGCTACGTTCAGGGTCTGACGCAGTAGCGCCGCGCTCACCGCCTGCAGCCGAACTCGAATACTGCGCAGACGTTTACCGCCGGAGG
>JAFGNC010000134.1 GCA_016927175.1 Gammaproteobacteria bacterium
CCCGATTCCGCTCAGCCGGTGACCCTCGGCCGCGATGTCGCCGCGCCGACGCGCCCGGGCTGCGATGTCGCCGCGCCGACGCGCCCGGGCCGCGATTCCGCCGCGCCGGCGCGCCCGGGCCGCGATGTCGCTGCGCCGTTGCGCCCGGGCCGCGATTCCGCCGCGCCGGCGACACCAGGCCGCGATCCCGCGCGCGCCACCCACGGCCGCCTGTCCGCCGCGCCGATGATGGACCGCACCGATCGGCACTGCCGCTACCTGCTGCGCCTCGTCGCGCCGCGGGCGCGGCTCTACACGGAGATGGTCACGGCGGCCGCGCTCCGGCACGGCGACGCGGGGCGGCTGCTCGCGTTCGACGCGGCGGAGCATCCCGTGGCGCTGCAGCTCGGCGGCAGCGATCCCGCCGAGCTCGCCGCCGCCGCGAAGCTCGGAGCCGCGGCCGGCTACGACGAGATCAACCTGAACGTCGGCTGCCCGAGCGACCGCGTCCAGGCCGGCTGCTTCGGCGCCGCGCTGATGCGCGAGCCCGCGCTGGTCGCGGCCTGCGTCCGCGCGATGGCCGATGCGCAGCCGCTGCCCGTCACGGTCAAGACGCGGCTCGGCGTCGACCACGACGACAGCTACGAATTTCTGTGCGAGCTCGTCGGCGCCGTCGCGGACGCCGGCTGCGGCACGGTCGTCGTGCACGCGCGCAAGGCGTGGCTGAAGGGGCTGAGCCCGAAGCAGAACCGCGACGTGCCGCCGCTCGACTATGCGCGCGTCCGGCGCCTGAAGCGCGACTTCCCGTCGCTCGAGATCGTGCTGAACGGCGGCCTGACCACCGTCGAGCAGACGCTGGCGGAGCTCGACGGCGTCGACGGCGTCATGCTCGGCCGCGCCGCGTACGCCGACCCTTACGTGCTCGGCGAGCTCGACCGCGCGCTGCACGGCGAGGAGCTCCGCGATCCGCTCGGCGTCGTGACGGCGTACGCCGCCTACTGCGCGCGCGAGGCCGCGGCAGGCACGCCGCTGCGCGCGATGACGCGCCACCTGATGGGGCTCTTCGCCGGCAGGCCCGGCGGGCGCCGCTGGCGGCGCGCCGTCGGCGAGCCGATCCCGCGCGGCGCGGCTCCGCACGCCGTTCTGGACCGCCTGGTCGAGCTCGCTGCCGGGATCGACGGCGTGTCTTCGCAAGGTTTGCAAGTCCGCCATCGCGTTCGGCATCTGAACTACAATCCCTCCCCCGGTGTTTACTGAACTTTGAGGACGAACGTGACGAACAGCGCAAAAAGGAAGCCCGTGCTGACGATGGCGCAGCAGGCGGACATTCACGAGCTCTACGAAGAATCCGTGCAGGCCGTCGACGGCGAGATCGAATTTCTGGTCGACACGTTCAAGTCGCTGCGCAAGCGCGACCCGATCAGCTTCCGCGAGGACTTCTGCGGCACCGCGAGCGCGTGCTGCGAGTGGGTCGGCACGGATCCGCGCCGGCACGCGGTCGGCGTCGACATCGACGAGGACGTGCTCGAATGGGGCCGCGCCAACCGCGTCGGCCGGCTGCCGGAGGCGGACCGCGCCCGCGTGAAGCTGCTGCACGACGACGTCATGGACGTGACGACGGACAAGGTCGACGTCGCGGTCGCCTTCAACTTCAGCTACTTCTTCTTCAAGACCCGCGACAAGCTGCGCACCTACTTCAGCCGCGTCCGCGAAGCGTTGAACGACGACGGGCTGTTCTTCCTCGACTGCTTCGGCGGCTCCGAGGCGCTCGTCGTGCAGAAGGAGAAGACGAAGTTCGACGACTTCACATACGTCTGGGACCAGGCCGAGTACGAGCCGGTGACCAACCGAATGGTCTGCCACATCCACTTCAAATTCCCGGACGGCTCGAAGCTGAAGAAGGCCTTCAGCTACGAGTGGCGCCTTTGGAGCATCCCGGAGCTGCGCGAGCTGCTCGAGGAAGCCGGCTTCTCGAAGGTGCGGGTGTACTGGGAAGGCGAGGACGAGGAGGGCGAAGCCAACGGCGAGTTCACCGAGACCGCCACCGGCGAGCCGGACCCCGCCTGGGTCGCGTACATCGTCGCCGAGAAGTAGTCCTCCCGCGTCCCCGCTTCATCGCGAGCCCGCGGTGCCGGCACGGCCGGCGCCGCGTTCGTCGCGTCGCCGACGCAGCGTCGAAAGGAAGCAGTTCGCGCTCGTTGGGGCGAAATCGCCGCGTTTCGCGTGACGGCGGAGCCGGCCGACGTATAATCCGGCTGACTTCGCCTCTTTCGCGCGGTAGAAGGAAGCCATGGGTAGGGAAGTAGAGGTTGCGATCTTGTTCGCCGACGTGGTGGGCAGCACGCAGCTCTATGAGCAGCTCGGGGACGCCCAGGCCCGCCAGATGGTGGGGCGCAGCCTCGACATCATGCGCGAGGCGACGGAGGCTTTCGGCGGCACGGTCATCAAGACCATGGGCGATGAGGTCATGTCGACCTTCCCGACGGCCGACGACGCGATGAACGCGGCGCGGCGCATGCAGGAGCGGATCTCGACCGAGCCCGACCTCGCGCACGACAACGGCCACGTCGCGATCCGGATCGGCTGCCATTACGGGCCCGTGGTCCAGGAATACCGCGACATTTTCGGCTCCGCGGTGCACATCGCGAACCGGATGACGAGCCAGGCCAAGGCCAAGCAGATCATCACGACCCTGTCGACGGTCGAGCGCTTGTCGCCGGAGTGGCAGGCGACGGCGCGGCAGATCGACGTCGCGACCGTGCGCGGCAAGGCGGACGAGGTGATCCTGTTCGAGGTGCTGTGGCAGCCGGACGAGGCGACGAGCATGCTGCCGACGGTGCCGTGGAGCAAGCGCAGCGGCGGCAGCACGAAGCGCCTGAGCCTGCGGTATCAGGGCAAGGAGGTCGTCGTCGGCGACGGGCGCAAGAGCGTTACGCTCGGCCGCGCCGAGGACAACGACCTCGTCGTCAAGGGCAACCTGATCTCGCGGCTGCACGCCCGCGTCGAGGCGAGCCGCGACAAGTTCACGCTGATCGACGAAAGCACGAACGGTACGTTCGTGCAGACCGATGCGGGCGAGGAGATCTTCGTCCGCCGCGACAGCACTCAGCTGACCGGCGAGGGCGTGATCGGCCTCGGCCGCGCGGCGCAGCCCGGCACGGCGCTGGCCGTGCATTACGTCGTCGAGGAATAGAAAAGGGGGTCAGGGCCCTTTTCCCGCGGAAAAGCGATCTCGACCTGATCGGACGTCAGAAAGAGCGGTCAGGGCCCTTTTCCCGGGCGGGCGGAGAAGGGAGGGATCAGTGCCTCCTTTTCTCTCAGTATCTGCCTCGCTGCGCTCGCAGGCTTCGAGAAAAGAAGGCACTGATCCCTCCCTTCCCTGCGAAGGCGGTGCTGACGGCGCGGGGCGGCGATAGTTGCCGCACAGCCTGCGACCTCGATGGATGCGGTCAGAGGCGACGCCGACCACGCCGCGATGCGGGAGGCGGCGCTGACGCACGCCGCCGCAGAGCACCGCAACCAAGAGAAGTGAGCGCGGCAACCGCCGCGGTGACTATCCCAGTGCGTCCATCACCTTGCGGTGCTCGGCGTCGAGCGCGGCCGGCAGCCGCTCGCCGAAACTCGACAGATACTCGCCGAGGTGCTCCATCTCCTCGCGCCATTGCTTCGGGTCGACCGCCAGCAACTGCTCCAGCGTGCCGTTCGACACGTCGAGCCCCGACACGTCGATGTCCTCCGGCCGCGGCAGATGGCCGATCGGCTTCTCGATCGCGCCGACGCGGCCCTCGCACCGGTCGATGATCCAGCGCAGCACCCGCAGGTTGTCGCCGAAGCCCGGCCACAGGAACTTGCCGTTCGCATCGCGGCGGAACCAGTTCACGTGGAAGATCTTCGGCAGCTTGGACGAGCGTTCCGCGAAGCTGAGCCAGTGCGCCCAGTAGTCGCCGTAGTTGTAGCCGCAGAACGGCTTCATGGCCATCGGGTCGCGACGCACGACGCCGACCTTGCCCGTCGCGGCGGCGGTCGTCTCGGACGCGACGCTGGCGCCGACCAGCACGCCGTGCGCCCAGTCCCTGGCCTGGTACACGAGAGGCGCGAGCTCGCGGCGCCGGCCGCCGAACACCAGCGCCGAGATCGGCACGCCTTCGGGCGCGTCGGCCAGCTTCGAATAGCTCGGGTTCTGCGTCGCCGCCACCGTGAAGCGCGAGTTCGGGTGCGCCGCCGGGCCGTTGCCCGGCGAGTACGTGCGGCCGACCCAGTCGACGGCCGGCGCGCCTTCGTCTTTGTCTTCCCACCACGGATCGTTGTTCGCCGTCACGGCCACGTTCGTGAAGATCGTGTCGTGCGTGATCATGTCGTAGGCGTTGCGGTTCGTCTTGCGGTTCGTGCCGGGGACGACGCCGAAGTAGCCCGCTTCGGGGTTGATCGCGCGCAGCTGGCCGTCCTCGTCGAGGTGCAGCCACGCGATGTCGTCGCCGAGCGTCCAGACCTTCCAGCCCTTGTGAGTCTCGGGCGGGATCAGCATCGCGAGGTTGGTCTTGCCGCAGGCCGACGGAAAGGCGCAGGCGAGGTAATGCGTCTCGCCCTGCGGATTCTGGATGCCGACGATCAGCATGTGCTCGGCGAGCCAGCCCTCGTCGCGCGCCTGCCAGCTCGCGATTCTGAGCGCATGGCACTTCTTGCCGAGCAGCGCGTTGCCGCCGTACCCCGAGCCGTAGCTCATGATCGTCAGCTCCTCGGGGAAGTGCATGATGTAGCGGCGCTCGGGGTCGAGCTCGCCTATCGAGTGCAGGCCCTTGACGAACGTGCCGTCTCTTTCGATCCGGTCGAGCGCGGCGCTGCCCATGCGCGTCATCAGGTACATGTTGACGGCAACGTACGGGCTGTCGGTGATCTCGACGCCGCAGCGCGCATAGGGCGAGTCGACCGGGCCCATGCAGTACGGGATCACGTACATCGTGCGGCCCTTCATCGCGCCTTCGAAGCAGTCGCGCATAATGGCTTTGGCTTCGGCCGGCTCCATCCAGTTGTTGTTCGGCCCGGCGTCGTCTTCCTGCTGCGTGCAGACGTACGTCAGATGCTCGACTCGGGCGACGTCCTGCGGGTCGGAGCGGTGCAGATAGCAACCGGGGTAGTTCTGCTGATTCAGCTCGAGCAGCGTGCCGTCGCCGAGCATCTGCTTGACCAGCGCGTCGTATTCCTGCTTGGAGCCGTCACACCAGTGGATGGCCTCCGGCTGCGTAAGCTTCGCCGTCTCGGCGACCCAGTCGCCGAGCGATTTCAGTCGAGTCGTCATGGATACCTTGGATTGTTCGATGGGCCGTTCGTCTTAAAAGTATAACGCGCCGGTCCGGGGATTGCCCCGGGGCGGCTGCCGGGCGGGCCGGGACAGCGCCTGCGTAGCCGGCGCCGGGGTGCAGCGGGATTGCGCGAGCCGCCGTTCCGAATCCGTTCGCGCCGGTTCGTTTCGCGCCTGCGGGCGGACGGGCGATTTCCGCTATAGTCGCGCCATGCAAGGGCTCGCCGAGCTATTCAGTCGAGACGGGGCACTGGCGCGGCGGCTGCCCGGGTACACCTACCGGGACGCGCAGCGGCAGATGGCCGAGATCGTCGGGGCCGCGATGGAATCGGGCCGCCACGTCGCGATCGAGGCCGGCACCGGCATCGGCAAGACGTTCGCGTACCTCGCGCCGGCGCTGCTGTCCGGCCGCAGGGCCATCATCTCGACCGGCACGCGGACGCTGCAGGATCAGCTCTTCACGAAGGATCTGCCGCTGCTCGGCGGCGTGATCGGCCGCCCGGTCGACGTCGCGCTGCTGAAGGGCCGCAACAATTACCTGTGCCGGCACCGGCTCGAGGCGGCGCTCGCCGAGGCTGCCGCGGCGGACGGCGCCCGCTCCGCCGGCCGCGGCTTTTGGGACCTGCCGGGCGCGTTCGAGACGCTGGCGGAGCTGAAGGAGTGGGGCCGCACCAGTCGCAGCGGCGACCTGACCGAGCTCGAGGACCTGCCGGACGACCATGCCCTGCGCGGCGCGGTCACGTCGACCGTCGACAACTGCCTCGGCAGCCGCTGCGACTTCTACGACCGATGCTTCGTGCTCGAGGCGCGGCGGCGGGCGCAGGCGGCGCAGGTCGTGGTCGTGAACCATCATCTGCTGCTCGCGGACCTGGCGCTGAAGGAGGGCGGCTTCGGCGAGCTGCTGCCGGGCGCGGACGTCGTCGTCGTCGACGAGGCCCACCAGCTGCCGGACGTCGCGCAGCAGTTTTTCGGCGTCTCGCTGTCGGCGCGCGAGCTCGAGCAGCTCGGCCGCGACGTCGGCGTCGAGGCGCGGCTCGCGGGGCTCGCCGCGCAGCTCGACGCAGAGACCGCGGCGCTCGGGAGGCGGGTCGCCGACGTGCGGATCGCGGTCGCGCAGCGGCCGGCCGGCAGGCTCGCGTGGCCGGCCGTGCCGCCGACGCTCGGCGCGGCGCTCGCCGCGCTGCGCGAGCCGCTCGAGGATCTCGACGCGGCGCTGGCCGAGGCCGAGGACGCGAGCGCGGGTCTCGCCCGCTGCCGCGAGCGGTGCCGTGCCGCGCGGGCACGGCTCGACGCGATCGTCGCCGCGGATGCCGAGGAGGGACTGCGCTGGCTCGAGCACACGCCGCGAGCCGTCAGCGCGCACTGGACGCCGCTCGACGTCGGCGGCCCGCTGGCCGAGCGGATCGACGCGCAGGCCGGTGCCTGGGTGTTCGCGTCCGCGACGCTCGCCGTGGGCCAGGATTTTTCGCACTTCCTGCGGCGGGTCGGGCTGCCGGGCGCCGAGTCGCACGTGCTGCCGAGCCCGTTCGATTACGGCCGCAATGCGCGGCTGTACCTGCCGCAGGGGCTGCCGGAGCCCGCGCGCGAGGACTACGTGGACGCGCTGATGAGCGCCGCGTGGCCGCTGATCGCGGCGGCCGGCGGCGGCGCGTTCCTGCTGTTCACGAGCTACCGGGCGCTGCATGCCGCCGCGGCCTGGATCGAGCTGCGCTCGCCGCCCGGGCCGGTATTCGTGCAGGGCTCCGCGCCGCGCAGCCTGCTGCTCGAGCGCTTCCGCGCGGCCGGCGACGCGATCCTGCTCGGCACCGGCAGCTTCTGGCAGGGCGTCGACGTGCGCGGGCGCGCGCTGCGGGTCGTCGTCATCGACAAGCTGCCCTTCGCCTCGCCCGGCGACCCGCTCGTGCAGGCGCGCGTCGCGGCGATCCGCCGCGACGGGGGCGATGCGTTCACGCAGTCGCAACTGCCGGAGGCCGTGCTGACGCTGAAGCAGGGCGTCGGCCGGCTGATCCGCGACTTCGACGATCGCGGCCTGATCGTGCTCGGCGATCCGCGCCTCCGGACGCGGCCCTACGGCCGCGTGTTTCTGGCCAGCCTGCCGGCCATGCCGGTGCTGGACGAGGCGGCCGACGCGCTGGCCTTCGCTGCGACGCTGGCCGCCGCGGGCCCGCTCGACGGTGCGCCGGCCTCCGAGGCGCCGGTGGGCGGCGGATCCGTGCCGGCGGCCGCCGGGACGTGAGCTGCGGCCGCCGGGACGTGAGCTGCGGCCGCCGGGACGTGCGCGGCAGGCCGCTGGCACATGAGCTGCGGTGCGGGGTTCGGCTGCGACCC
>JAFGNC010000135.1 GCA_016927175.1 Gammaproteobacteria bacterium
GCGTGACGCCGTCACCGACGGCCTCGACCTCCCCGGCGCCGTCCGACAGCGGCACCGTGTCGCGGGCGATCGGCCCGGCGAAGTACTTGCCGGTCACGATCGCGTAGTCGCGGTAATTCAGCGACGCGGCCCGGATGCGCACGAGCACCTGGCCCGGGCCGGGCTCCGGCTTCGGCCGATCCACCGCACGCAGTCCCTCGACACCGGTGCTGCCCTGAACCACCTCATACGCTTTCATCGCTTCGCCTCCTCGGATCATCGAAAAAGTGCCGGGACGGGCCGCGGCGCGCTGCCGCCGTTCGGCTCCGCTCGCCGAGCTTCGGCCGGCCGTCGGCGCGGGTCACGCTTTCGCGAGCCGCACGCCGGGCAGAGCGCCGAAAGTGCGCAGCCCGATCAGCAGCGCAGCGCCGCCGGCGGCGACACCGAGTGACGCAGCCGACTCGGCGCCGAGCCAGACCGTGCTGCCGCCGACGGTCAGCGCCGCGGCGAACAGCAGCGCGCCGACGCCGAGCTCCTTCGCGCTGCGGAAGCGGAAGATCTGCATGCCGCGCCCGAGCAGGAATGCGGCGATCAGCGCCGTCAGCACGACGTACGTCACGGCCAGCGGCGAGCCTTCACCGACGAGCGCCTCGTTGTAGCACCACAGGAACGGCAGCAGATAGGCGGCCGCACCCAGCTTGACGCCCTCCCAGGACGTGCTCCACATGCCGCTGCCCGCGAGTCCAGCGGCGACGTAGCTCGCGACCGCGACCGGCGGCGTCAGGAACGACAACAAGCCATAGTAGAAGATGAACAGGTGCGCGGCTATCGGCGAAACGTCCATCTCGATGATCGCCGGCGCGAGCACGACCGACAGCACGACGTAGATCGCGGTGGTCGGCATCCCCATGCCTAGCACGATCGAGATCGCCCCGGTCAGCAGCAGCATGACGAGCAGCCCTGCGTTCTCGCCGATCTGGCTCAGCACCAGCGACAGCGAGAAGCCGAGGCCGGTGATGTTCATGACGCCTATCACGACGCCCGCGCCGCCGCCGATCATCAACAGCGGCAGCATGTTCGCGCCCGCGCCGACGAACAGCGACCCGAGCGCCTCGCGCGTCAGCAGGTGCCGCTGCCGCAGCAGCGCCAGCACGAACAGCGTCGCCACGGCGGCCAGCCCGGACACGGCCGGGTCGTAGCCGCGCCAGAACAGCAGATAGATCAGCACGACGAACGGCAGCAGGAAAACCCAGCCCGTCTTCAGGGCCGCGCGCGCGCTCGGCAGCTCAGACCTCGGCAGCCCCTCCAGGCCTCGCCGCTGCGCGATCGCGTCGACCTGCAGGAACAGACAGACGTAGTACAGGACCGCCGGTGCCAGCGCGGCCAGCACGACGGTCGCATAGCTGACCTGCAGGAACTCCGCGATCAGAAACGCCGTGGCGCCCATGACGGGCGGCGCGAACTGCCCGCCGTTCGAGGACACCGCTTCGATCGCGCCGGCCTGCTGCGGCTTGAAGCCGGAACGCTTCATCAGCGGGATCGTGACGATGCCGGTGGACATGATGTTGCCGATCACCGTCCCGTTGATCGAGCCGAAGATGCTGGACGCGACCACGGCGACCTTGGCGGGGCCGCCGCGCCGATGCCCCATCAGCGCGAGAGCGATATCGGTGAAGAACTTGATCGCGCCGGTGATCTCCATCAGCCGGCCGAGCACGATGAACGCGAGCACGAGCGTGCCGATCACGGTCAGCACGGTCCCGGGCACGCCGTTGGTGTCGGAATACACGTACATGACGAGACTCGGCGCGTCGATGCTGTCGGCCTGGAACGGCGGCGGCACGAGGTGGCCGAGCAGAGCGTAGCCGATCAGCACCCAGACCAGGATCGTGATCGGCAGCCCCGCGGTCTTGCGCATCGCCTCCATCATCAGCACGACGCCGACGATGCCGGGCACGTACTTTTCCGGCGTGTAGCCGGTGATGTCGATGATCCAGTCCTGGTAGTTGAAGGCCATCCACAGCCAGCACGCGATCGCTGCAAAACCGAGCAGCGCCTCGACGGCTCCTGCACGCTCGGAGTAGGGACGACGCAGGAAAGCGGCGGCGATGCCGATGCCGAGCAGCAGGCCGATCCATTCCGCCGCGATGAACGACGCGCCGAAGAACTGCGGCAGGTTGACGATCCACGCGATGCCGATCAGCGTGATCGCGGCGAGATATCCCCTCTCGAGCAGACTCAGGACGGCACGCATTGTCGAACGATGGGCTTTTGCATGAGACGCTGATTCCTGCCATGGCGGGCGAAGCGGGCCGACCGTGCGGCGGCCGCGACGACCGCCGTCGTCGGCGCAGAGTGTAACGCACGGGTGCGGGACGCGCCCTCAGCCGAGCCCGAAGAAGCGGCGGATCCGCGCGGCGATCTCGGCCTCGGTGCCCTCGAGGTGCAGGTGATGGCGGCCGGGCAGCGTCGCGCTGTCGAGCCGCCGGAACAGCGGCACGATGTCGGCGTATTCGCGCCAGTCGCGGAACGCGCTCTGCTCGGCCATCAGCATCAGCACCGGCGCCTCGACGCGCCGCACGAACGCGCGCACGTGCTCGGCGGTCAGGCGCAGCTCCGAAGGCGCCTTGAGCCGCTGATCGCAGTGCCACGTATGGCCGCCCGCGACCTCGCGCAGCGAGCGGCGCGCCAGGATCTCGGCCGCTTCCCTCGTGACGGGCGTGAAGCCCGCGACCCGCTCGGCGATGGCGGCGTCGCGGTCCGCGAACACGCGCCCGCTGCGGCCGGCCAGCTCCCGCTTGCGGCGCAGCGCCTGCGCCAGCGTCCCGGGCGCGTCCTCGGGGCGGCCGATCAGCGGCAGGCCGCCTTCGATCAGCACGAGCTGCTCGACCCGTTCGGGGCAGGTGCCCGCCAGCAGGGTCGCGATCGCGGCGCCGCGGGAATGGCCGATCAGCCGGAAGCGGTCGAAACCGAGCAGATCCGCGACGTCGATCATGTCCCCGACGTCCTGCCACAGGTTGTAGCCGGAGTCCGCCGAGCGGAAGCCGCTGAAGCCGTGTCCCGCGGCATCGAGCGCGACGGTGTTGCAGCCCTCCAGCAGCGGCGCAAGCAGGTCGAAGCTGCCGGCGTTGTCGAGCCAGCCGTGCATCGCGAGCACGGGGAGGTCGCCGCGGCGACCCCACTCGCGCGCGGCGATCGTCAGGCCGGTGACGTCGAAGCGCCGCTCGGCCGGCTCGACTCCGCCCTGCCTTTCATCGATCAAGCTGTCTCCCGCGCCGGCTCGTCAGGGCCGTCCGGGCCGCCCCTGCTGCTGCTGAAAGGGACCGGACGAGAACCGGTCCGAGATGAACTGCTGCAGGCGCTCCTGCTGCTCGAACAGGCTCGTGCTCGGCAGCAGCAGCACGCGGTCCTCGGGGCCGAGCCCCGCGATCACCTCGCTGTACTCGAGGTCCGTCAGCCCGGTCCGGACGCGCTGCGGCGCGGGCCGATTGTCGCGCAGCGCCACGACCCAATACTCGCCGCCGAACTGGTACTGCGCCGCGTCCGCCAGCGCCGATCGGGCGAGGCCGTTGCCGCTGCGCCCGCCGCTCTGGCCCCCGCCCTGCGCGATCTGGCCCAGGGCGCCGGGAATCATGGCGCCCGGCGGCGCCGACGCGGCGCCTCGCCCGCCCGACGTGCCCGCGCCGCCGGCGGTCCGGCTCATCGCGGCTCGCAGCAGCTCGCGCTCCTCCGCCGACAGCTCGTCCCCTGAACGGGCTTTCTCGAGCACGGCCTCTATCGTTTTGGTGTTCGTATCGCCGGGCAGCTCGATCGCGCGGCCGCCGATCGAGACGGTCGCGCCGCCCTCGAGGTCGAGCGCCTGCCGCAGCTCCGGCTCCGCGATGCCGAGCATCGCGGCCGTCGCCGGGATGTCCGAGAACGCGCGCAGCGCCGCCGTCGGAACGGCCGTCACGTCCTCTCTTTCGGCCACGTGGATGCTGACCTCGGCATTCATGCCGGGGCGGAGCAGCCCGCCGCGATTGTCCAGCCGGATCAGCACGGCGAACATCGTCACGTTCTGCTCGACGATCGCCTGCGGCTCGATCTTCAGCACCTCGCCGTGGAACGGCTGATTCGGGTAAGCGGCGACCGTCACGACGCTCTTCATGCCCGGCTCGATCTTGCCGATGTCCGTCTCGTCGACGAGCGTGCGCACCTGCACGGCGTCGAGATTCGCCATCTTCATCAGCACAGTGCCGTCGCTGACGGCCTGCGTGGGCGAGGAGATCACGGCGCCCGGCTCGACGTGGCGCTCGATGATGGTGCCGGTGATCGGCGCGCGGACGTCGGTGTCGTCCATCGCGATCCGGGCATTCTCGAGCGCGACCTCCGCGCTGACGACCTGCGCCACCGCGTTGGCCAGCTCCAGCTGCGTTTGCTCGAATTCCGACTGCGTCAGCGTGCCCGAGCCGAACAGCTTTTCGGACCGCTCGGTCTGGGTCTGCGCGATCTGCCGCCTCGCGCGCGCCGCGACGAGCGACGCCTCGGCTTCGGCGAGCTGGTTGCGCGGCGTGCGCTTGTCGACCTCGACGAGCAGCGAGCCTTCCTCCGCGACGTCGCCGGTGTCGGCGTGCACGGCCAGGATTTCGCCCGAGGCTTTCGACTTCACCTCCACCGTGACCTCCGGCTCGATGACGCCGGACGCATCGACCGTGACGCGGATGTCGCGAGACGCGACGGGCGCCGAGTCGTACAGCGGCACCACGGAGTCCGGCTCCGGCTCGCAGCCGGCGAGCGCCAGCGCCGCGCCGACACAGGCGAGGCCGAGCCGTGCGCTCTTGCGGATGCGGTCAATCATTCAGTGCTTTACCCGTTCGTTACGGTAATCCTGCTCGATCTCCCCGTCGCGCAGCACGATCACGCGCTCGGCGTGAGCCGCGATGTCCGCCTCGTGCGTGACGAGCACGATCGTATGCCCGCTGCCGTGAAGATCGTCGAACAGCGACATGATCTCGCGGCTCGTCGCCGAGTCCAGATTACCGGTCGGCTCGTCCGCCAGAAGGATGCTCGGGTTCGTGACCAGCGCGCGCGCGATGGCGACGCGCTGCCGCTGACCGCCCGACATCTCGCTCGGGCGGTGATGGAGGCGGTCGGCCAGTCCGACGCGCTCGAGGGCCTTGCTGGCTCGCTCGAGCCGCACCTTGCGCTTGACGCCCGCATACACCAGCGGCAGCTCGACGTTGTGCAACGCGTCCGCCCGCGGCAGCAGGTTGAAGGTCTGGAATACGAAGCCGACGTCGCGATTACGCACGCGCGCCAGCTCCCGGTCACGCATGTCCGATACGAGCCGGCCGTTCAGCCAGTACTGGCCGTCGTCCGGCGAGTCGAGGCAACCGATCAGGTTCATCAGCGTCGATTTGCCGGAGCCGGACGGCCCCATGATGGCGACGTATTCGCCGGGCATGATCGCGAGGTCCACGCCGCGCAGCGCATGAATCAGCTCGCCGCCCATCGTGTAGCGGCGCTGCAGATTGTGAGTCTGGATGATCGCATTGGCCCCGGTATCGTTCACGCCCGGATCGTATACCGGGCTCCGCCGGCGGTTCGCTCAAGGATTCTTAAGCGAGTCGCGGACTTGCGAAACCGGCGGCGCAGCGACCGCGCCGCTAGGTGACGTGCTCGCGCAGAAACGCGAGCGTCCGCTCCTCGGCAAGCGCGGCGTCGGCCGCGCTGAACGCGTCCCGATCATCGCAGTTGAAGCCGTGGCCCGCTCCCGGATAAACGTGAAAGACGCCGTCTGGCACCGCCTGCCGGATGGCCTCGATGTCGGCCGCGGGTAGCGATCGATCCTGCTCGCCGAAGTGGTACATGATCGGGCACTGCGGCTTCTTGTCGAGATGCTTCACGATCGCCGCGCCGTAGTACGACACGCCGGCGGCGATCGGCAACTCGCTGGCCGCGACGTGCACGACCGTTCCGCCCCAGCAATAGCCGACGACGCCGACGGACATGCCGCTGCGGGTCGCCGCCGCGGCCGCTTCGACGTCGCGGATGATCTGCGGCCACTCGAGCTTGCGCATCGTGGCGCGGCCGTTCTCGATGTCCGTGTAATCGAAGACGATGCCGCGCCCGACTCGGTCGAACATGGCGGGCGCGATCGCATCGAAGCCGAACTCGGCGAAACGGTCGCAGACGCGCCTGATGTGCGCAGTCAGCCCGAAGATTTCCTGCACCACGACGATGCCGCCGGAGGATGGGCCGTCGGCCGCCGCGCTGTACGCGTCGAGCTCGTGCCCGTCGCTCGCCTTGAGACGGATCCACTCGCCCATAATGCGATCCGTTACCTTTCGGCTTCGTCGCGCTGCTCGGGCCCCCGGCTCAGCCGTCGGTAATACTCCGCGACGGCCTGCTCGTAGCCGCGCGCGATCGGCGCCGGCGCCTCGGTCCTCACGGCCGCCGCCCGGCCGGACGCGGCCTCGCGCAGCTCGAGCTCGAGCTGCTCGACGAGGTTCACGAGCCCCTGGAATTCGCGCGCGATCAGCTCCGGATTGCCGTTCAGGCTGCCGCGCAGCGCCTCGCCGAGCTCGCGCACGGCTCGCATTTCCTCGTCGCTCAGACCCTCGGCCCGCAGCCGGTTCCCGAGCGTCAGCAGATCCGTGCCGGCCGCCTGCAGCCGCTCACGCGCCTGCTCGACCGTTTCGGGGTTGCGCCACACGCCGCTGTTCAGCGGATTCCACACGTCGCTCCGGGTCGGATCGTAGAAGCCGCCGCGGTAGGAGCCGCCGGCGCCGCCGCGGTCGAATGCGCCGCCCGCGAGCTGGCCGCCCTGCTGGCCCGGCTGGCCGCCCTGCTGCCCGGGCTGGCCGGGCTGACCCTGCTGACCGGGCTGGCCGGGCTGACCCTGCTGTCCGGGCTGGCCCTGCTGCCCGGGCTGACCTTCCTGCCCGTTCTGCTGCCCCGGCTCGCCGCGGTTCAGGGCCTGCTGCTCGACGGGCTGGTCCTGCCGGCCCTGCTGCGCGCCGCCGGCCTGGCGGTTCAGCTCGTCCATCTCACGGCGCAATGCCTGCAGCTCGGCCACGAGCTCGGCGTTGACGTCGACGTCCATCTGCTCGCCCTCGACCGCCTCGCGGTTCGCGAGCGTCAGGGCTTCCTGGGTCTCGCGCTCGAGATCACGCAAAGCGGACGTCGTCACGGCATCCGTCGCCGCCACCTCGGGCCCGTAGCCGCGCCGGATCGCCTCGGCCGCATAGCCGAGCCGCGCGATCGCCTGCGACTGCTGCAGCCGCGTCAGCGCCTCGGTCAGCTGCTCGGACGCGCCGGGCGTCTGGCCGCGGAACTGTTGCGCGGTGCGCTGTATGTCCTGCTCGAGCGCCTCGACCTCCTGCCGCAGCTCCTCCTTGCGCTGGCCGATCTCGAGGGCCCGCTCGCGGTCGACGCCGCCGCGCTGGCCGCGATCGATGCGATCGTCGACCGCCTGCCGGATCGCCGCCTGCAGCTCGGCCGCCAGCGCCCGCTGGCGCTCGTACGCTTCGCTCGAGCGCTCGGCCAGATCCGAGAACGCCTCGCCGGCGGCAGCCTGCCGCTGCGCCGTCATCTGCTCGAGGGCCTGCTGCAGCTGTCGGCGCGCCTGCTCGATCGCGCGGCGCGCCTGCGCCGGATCGACGTCCTGCCCGCCGGCGCTGGCCCGGTTCATGGCCTCGAGGGCCTCGTCGAGCTGCCGGATCGTCTCGGCCGTCGGATCGCCGCCCTGCTGCCCGCCGGCCGACGCCTGCGCGCCGCCCTGTTGCTGGCCCGGCTGCCCCGGCTGACCCTGCTGACCCTGCTGCTGCTGACCCTGCTGGCCCTCCTGCCCCTGCTGCTGGCTCTGCTGCTGGGCCTGATTGGCGGCCATCTGCTGCTGCAGCTGCTCGAGCTGGCGCTTCAGCTCCTCGGTCTCGCGACGCAGCGACTCCTGCTGCCAGCGCTCCCGCTCGCTGAACGAGTCGCGGCGGTTCGCGCGGTTAGCCAGGTTCTCCTGCCGCCGCGCGAGCTCCTGCAGCTTGCGGATCGCCTCGTCGACGGTGTTCTGCTGCTGCTCGAACGCGACCGGCGACTCGGTCTCGTACTGGTTCTTCTCGAGATCCATCTCGAGCTCGAAAAGCTCGCTCAGGTCGCGGCCGGCGAGACCGCCGCCCCCGCCGCCGTTGCGGTTGAACGCGACCTGGATGTCGGTGAACACGGCTTCCGCGCGCAGCAGATGCTGCAGCGCCTCCTGCTCCGGCGGCACGGCGTCGTCGAGCTCGACCTCCGCCAGCCTTTCCGCGGCGGGATCCATCGCTTCGGCCGCCGCCTCGAGGCTGCGGACGAACGTCGCGATGCGCTCGTCCGCATTCGTCAGCTCGCGTGCCCGCGTGCGGCTCGCAAGCGTCCGCGCCTGCTCCGCCAGCGTGCGCTGCAGCTCCGCCAGCATGCGCGCGTTGTCCTCGAGCTGCTGCTCGTCCAGGAAGCTGGATTCCTGCTCGTCACGCTCGCGGATCAGGTTCCACGTCGCGACCACGATCTCCTTCTGGCGGCGCGAGATCTCGTCCTGCTGGCCGCCCCCGCCGCCGCCTCCGCCGCCGGACTGACTCGACTGCGTGTAGCTGCGATCGAAGGGCTGCACCTCGACGAAGAACAGATCCGTCTGCGCGGCCTGACCGCGGTCCTCCGCCACGACGTAATACGAGATCAGGTCGCCGGGCTCGAGTCCCTGCTGCTCGGGCTCCGCGGTTCCGCCCCCGTCGGCATCGGCGGCGGCCTCACCCGTCTCCTGATCCGCGCCCTGCTCGTCCGTGCTCTGCTCGTCCGTGCTCTGCTCCGGGCTCACGCCGCCCGAGCGCCCGCCCGGCGTCACGAGCAGCCGGTCGAGGTCGAGCCCGCCGCGCTCGCTGATGCCGATGCGCGAGCTCTGCCGCGCGACCGGTGGCGGCTTCGTCATCTCCTCGAGGTACAGCACCTCTTCGGCCTCGACGCGCGTGCCGTCGGCGCTTAGCGGCGTCGAGCGCCACTCGCCGCCGTTGATCGAATAGCGCAGCTCGAGATTGTCGAGCCCGAAGTCGTCGCTGGCCTCGACCTGCAGGGACACTTCCTCGATGTTGCTGGCGCGCCAGTCGCGGCCGGGCTTCACGACGTTGACGACCGGCTTCTCGTCCGGAATCAGCGTGATGAAGTAGTCGTCCGTCAGCTTGACGGGATCGGAGCCGAACAGCGTCGACACGTGGTACTCGCCGTCCTCGGACACCTCGAGCGTCGCCGTGCTGACCGTGCCTTCGGTCTGCATCGGGATCGTCTGGCCGTTGGCGACGAGCTCGGCGTCGCCGAGCGGCCGGTCCGTCGTGATCTCGAGCTGCACCTCGGTGCCCGCGACCGCGCGGATATCGCCGCCCGGGTCTTCGGTGCGCGGCTCGAGCCGGCTCCAGTCGGGGTACTGGTACGTCAGCCTGATGTTGTCGACGCGGGGCAGGTCGACGACCTGCACATCGTATTCGGGGCTGCGCACACCGGCCGCGGACACGTAGTACTTCAGCGGCGCGCGCAGCGCGAAAAACGTGAAGTCGAACCCGTCCTCGTCACGGGCCATCGACGCGCTCTCCCACGGCCCGCCGGGCGAGAACTGGGCATAGACCTCCATCGTAACGGGGCTGAAGCCCTCGGCTTCGGCCTCGACCGCGAGATCCCCGCCGCGGCGCACGGTGCCGTCGCCGGGCGTCACGGCGATCCGCTGCGGCGGCAGCGTGTTGTCGAACAGCCAGCCGGCCCACAGGTGCCGGACGCCGTAGCGCCAGTTGTCCGGACCGAAAGCGGCCGTGCCGATCAGCGCGGCGGCCGCGATCAGGGCCAGCGCCGCGGGCACGGAGATCTCCCAGGACCTGACCTTCATCGCAATCGGGATACGGCGCGCGAGCTTCAGCGCGTCCTCGGCCAGCAGACCCAGGAACGGCGAGCGCCGGCCCTGCTCGCCCTGCGCGAGTCCGTCGTAAGTCTCGAGCCGGCCGTCGAAATCGGGAGCGCGCTGCTCGATCGCCTCGATGCCGCGGCTGCGCCGCAGGCGCCGGAGCGGGTAGGCCACCAGCCATGCGATCACGGCGCCCAGCACGACGGCCAGCGCAAGGCGCGCGCCGAAAACGAACTGCTCGTCGAACGCCCGCCGCATGCCGAAGTACACGGCGACCATCGTGATGACGAACGCGGCCGCGGCCAATATTGCGGTGCCCCGCGCGACGATCAGGGTCTCGAGGCGCCGCCGGAACTCCGCGAGATACGAGTCGAGCTCTTTCTGTGCGCTCATGTGGCTATCCCTCTGCGTACCCTAAGATGCCAGTTTCCTACCAAGGATTCCATGAGCACGGCCGCGACCAGAAGGAACAGCAGCCACGGTCCGAGCGACACCGGAATCTCCGCCGTCTCCGCGCCGGCCGCGGCGCCGGTCGCCGTCTCGTCGGTGAAGCCGAGCCCCTGCCAGCGCTCGATGGTCGCCGCGTCAACGGCGGCGAGGTCCGACTCGCGCGGGTCCGGGTTCACGGCCACGATCTCGCTGCGGCCGCCGCCGACGACCTCGTAGAAGCCGACCTGCTCGAGCACGACGTCGCCGGTCCCGCCGCCGAGCCCGAGCGCGGGCTCCCCCTCCGGATCGAAGATCTGGCCGCCTTCCATGCCCATCGCGCGGATCGCGAGCGTGCTGCCGAGCTCCGCCTCGGCGCTGAACCCGGCGCCGCCGAGCAGATGATTCGCAAGCCCCGCGATGAACGGCACGAACACCGGCTGCACCGGCAGATCGTTCCACTGCCGGTCCAGCGTCGAGGCGTAGACCAGAGTACGGCCGGCGCCGACGCGCCGCTCGACGAGCAGCGGCGCGCCGCCGTCGAGCGCGGCCAGCACGTCGTCCTCCGGGCCCGGCTCGAGACGCACGTAGCGGAAGAACTTGCCCGAGCGCAGCTCGTCGATGCCCCGCAGCGCCGGATGCGACGCGTCGACCTCCCCGACCGCCTCGAACTCGCCGCCGCGCATCGACATGCCGGCGCCGGTCTGGACGCTCTGGCCCGTCACGGGCACCGCAGCGAGGCCGCTCGAGCGCGGCCCGAGCGCGAGCAGCAGGCCGCCGCCCGATTCGACATATTCACCGAGCCGCGCGGCCTCGCCTTCGCCGAGCGTGCCGGCGTCGGTCACGACCACGAAGCTGTAATCCGCCAGCGTCTCGCCCGACAGCGCCGACACGGCGATCGAGGTCGTGTCGAGCGCGAGCGCGCCGAGCGTCTCGAGGGCCGCGCCGACGAAGACGTCGTCGCCGCTGCGCGCGCCGCCGCCGGACACGATCAGCACGCTGCGCGGCTCGGGACGCTTCATCGCGAGATAGCGGCGGTCGTCGACCTCGAGCGCGTCGCCGGGCTCGAGCGTGACCGTGACGCGATTCGGCCCCGGCCGCAGCTCGAGCGCGTCGAACTCGACGTCGCGGCGGCCGCCCGGCGCGAGCGTCACGCTGCGCTCCTCGGCGACGGTGCCGTTCAGCTCGAGCCTCAGCGTCTTGTCGGCCTCGGCGTCGGCGAAGCTGCGCACGGTCGCCTGCAGCTCGCCGCTGAGCGGCGAGCCGCCGAAGCTCTCGACGGCCCAGTTCGCATCGTCCTCCCCGGCGACGTCGTGGATCCGAAGCGTCGCCGGCATGCGCGGCGCGAGCTCGGCGAAACGCGTCGGCATCGCCGTCTGCTGCGCATCCGTGACGAAGTGCAGCACGACCGGCAGCTCGGCGTCGCGCAGGATGCCCTCGAGCGCGCGCGACAGCCGGCCGTAGTCCACGCGGAACGCGGTAGGCTCGATCGTGTCGAGCCCCTGCCGCAGCACCGCGCCGTCCGCCGTCGCGTCGGTCACGAGCTCCGCCGTGCGCGCCGCCGCGACGATCTGCCCGCGATCGTCGCCGGACATCTCGGCCAGCGCGTCCTCGGCCGCCTGCCGCGCGCGCTGCCAGCGCTCGCCGTGCGACATCGAAGCGGACGCGTCGACGACGACCAGGTGGAGCTCGGCGTCCTCGCCGGCGGCGGCGCTCGGCGTCGTGAACCAGGCGGGCTGCGCGAACGCGAGCGCGAGCAGCACGAGCAGCGCAATCCTCAGCGCGAGCAGCAACAGGTACTGCAGCTTCTTCGCGAGCACGCGGCGGGGCTCGCCCGCCTCGAGGAACATCAGCGAGCTGAACGCCTGCCGGTTGGGGTTCGTCGACGACAGCCGGTGCAGCCACAACGGCAGCCCTATCGCGAGAAGGCCGGCCAGGAACGCGGGTGCGAGGAACGTCATGGCCCGCTACCCCCGCCTCTGCCTGAACAGCAGGTAATTGCGCAGCGCGCCGTCGAGCGGCTCGTCGATCCTGACGAGGTGATGATCGGCGCCGGCGCGCAGCGCGCTCTTGTGCAGCGCGTCGATGTGCTCGCGGATGCGCTCGCGATAGCGCGAGCGCATAAAGATCGGCGACACCTCCATCGTCTCGCCCGTCTCCATGTCCTCGAACAGCGCGGACTCCTTCAGCTTCGGGTCGAGCTCCTGCGGATCGAGCACCTGGAACAGCACGACGTCCTGCCCCTGATAGGCCAGCGGCTGCACACCTTTCAGAAGCGCGTCCGGCTCGCAGTAGAAATCGGAGATCACGGCGACGAGGCCGCGGCCCTTCTGAAACTCGTGGAAGCGCTCGAACGGCACTTTGAGGTCCGTGCCCGTGCCGGGCTCCGCGTGGTCGATCGCGTGCATCACCGCGTGCAGCTGCCCGGCGCGCGTCGACGGCGGCCGGTGCGCGCGCACCTCCTCGTCGAACACGATCAGGCCGACCGCGTCGTGCTGGCGCGCGGCGAGATACGCGAGCGTCGCGGCCAGGAACTTCCCGTACTGCAGCTTCGTGACGGGCCCGGAGCCGTAACCCATCGACGCGCTCGCATCGAGCAGCACGACCAGATGCGTGTTGGTTTCCCCGATGTAGCGCTTGATGTAGGTGCGGTCCGTGCGGGCGTAGACGTTCCAGTCGACGAAGCGCGGGTCGTCGCCTTCCGAATACGCGCGGTATTCGGCGAACTCCTGGCTGAAGCCGAAGAACGGCGAGCGGTGCAGCCCCGTCAGGAAGCCTTCGACGACGGCGCGCGCGACGAGGTCGAGGTTCGCGAGCCCGGCCAGGACCTCCGGCCGGAGCAGATGCTGGGGCATCCGGTCGGCGGCGCCCGTCACGAGCCTGCCGCCCCGGGCGCTCGCGCGCGCCGACGCGCGCCGGGCGCCGCGCCTCGCCCGCCCGCCGGCGGCCGAGCCCGTTGCGCGAAGGCGCGCATCAAAGCGCCCGCGCCCTCCGGCTCTCGCCGTCCTTGTCGCTCAACAGCTCCGTCAGCACCTTGTCGACGTCCATGCCGTCAGATTCGGCGAAGTAGTTGGTCAGCACGCGATGCCGCAGCACCGGCAGCGCCAGCGCGGCGATGTCCTCGCGCGTCACGTGATAACGGCCCATCATCAGCGCCCTCGCCTTGGCGGCGAGCGTGATGAACATCGTGGCCCGGACGCTCGCGCCGTACTGAACGTAGCGGCGCACGACCTCCGGCGCGCCCGGGTCCCCCGGGCGCGTCGCGCGCACCAGATCGACGGCATAGCGGTTCACGGACTCCGCAACCGGTACCTGGCGTACGAGCCACTGAAATTTCAGGATCTGCTCGGGTGTCGTGCAGGCCGCGACTTCCGGCATGTCGACGCGCGTCGTGTAGCGGTTCACGACGGCGAGCTCGTCGTCCGCCGTCAGGTAATCGAGCACGACGTTGAACAGGAAACGGTCGAGCTGCGCCTCGGGCAGCGGGTACGTGCCTTCGAGCTCGATCGGGTTCTGTGTCGCGAGCACGAAGAACGGCCGATCGATCGAATGGTGATGCCCGCGCACGGTCACGGAGAACTCCTGCATCGCCTCGAGCAGCGCCGACTGCGTCTTCGGAGGCGTGCGGTTGATCTCGTCGGCCAGCAACACGTTCGCGAACAGCGGGCCCGGCACGAAGGTCCAGGTCCTGTGGCCGGTGGCGACGTCCTCCTCGAGGATGTCCGTGCCGGTCACGTCGGTCGGCATCAGGTCCGGCGTGAACTGGATGCGCTTGAAGGTCAGCCCGAGCGCCTCGGCCAGCGTGCGCACGAGCAGCGTCTTGGCCGTGCCCGGCATGCCGGTGATCAGGCAGTGCCCGCCGACCA
>JAFGNC010000136.1 GCA_016927175.1 Gammaproteobacteria bacterium
CGCCTCTGCCTTATGCCCCGCGGCCGACCGTGCTCGATCTTCGCGACGGCCACTATGTGCAGGACGGGCCGGCGACTTTCGGCAGCACGTACGAGCGCCGCGTCGGCGGCACGACGTGGCACTGGCAAGGCACGGCGATGCGATGGGTGCCGAGCGACTTTCGCTTGCGGACGCTTCACGGCGTCGGGCACGACTGGCCGATCGACTACGATCAGCTCGAGCCGTGGTACGCCGCGGCCGAAAAGGAGATCGGCGTCGCGGGCAACTCGGAAGACGATCTCGACTCCCCGCGCAGCACGCCCTACCCGTTGCCGCCGATTCCGCCGAGCTACGTCGACCGGCGCATCGACGCCGCGCTGCGGCCGCGCGGCCTGCGCGTGCGCCTGAGCCCGCACGCGCGGAATTCCGTCCCGTTCCAGGACCGGCCGCCGTGCTGCGGCAGCAACACGTGCGTGCCGATCTGCCCGGTCGGCGCGAAGTACGACGCGGCCGTGCACGCGCGGCTCGCCGAGCGCGCCGGCGCGAGAATCCTCGACCGCGCGATCGCGCACCGCATCGGCGTCGACGCGCAAGGGCGCGTGACCGCAATCGCGTTCAAACGGCCCGACGGCAGCGAGCACGAAGCGATCGGCAGCCGCTTCGTGATCGCCGCGCACGGCATCGAGACGCCGCGCCTGCTGCTGATGTCGCGCAGCGACCGCCTGCCTGACGGCGTCGCGAACTCGAGCGGCCAGGTCGGCCGCAACCTGATGGACCATCCGGTCCAGGTCAGCCTCGCGCTCGCGCGCGATCCGGTCTACCCGTACCGCGGCCCCGGCGAGATCTCCGGCATCGAGCACATGCGCGACGGCGAGTTCCGCTCCCGCCACGGCGCGTTCCGCATGCCGATCGGCAACGACGGCTGGTCATTCGGCGGCGAGACCGTCGTCGGGCTCGCCGAAATGCTGATCGCGGAAGGCCGGCGCGGACGCGAGTTGCGCGACGCGCTCGCGCACGCCGGGCAGAGACAGGTGCGCCTTGCGGCGCTGCTCGAGCAACTGCCCGATCCCGACAACCGCGTGACGCTCGCCGACGAGCGCGACGCGCTCGGCCTGCCCCGCCCGAAGCTGACCTATTCGATCGACGACTACACGCTCGCGGCGCGCGACGCGGCGCGGCGGCTCGCCGACGTCGTGTTCGACGGCCTCGACGCGACGCGGCGCACGCACGTCGAGTCACTGTTCGGCGCCGGGCACATCATGGGCACGTACCGGATGGGTACGGATCCGAAGATTTCAGTCGTCGATCCTTTCGGCCGCTCGCACGATCATCCGAACCTGTTCCTGGCCGGCAGCGGCGTCTTCCCCACGGGCGCGACCGCCAATCCGACGTTGACGCTCGCCGCGCTCGCCTTGCGAACGGCGGCCGAGATCGTCGAGGAGGCGACGCGAGCGGCCGAGACCGGATGACGCGCGGCGCCGCTCGGGGTCGGGCGGCGCGCAGGCGTGACGGTCGACACGGCCCAGGCGGCCCGGAAGTGGTCCAATCCGCGTATGTCCGTCCTAGAGAAATATTCCCTTCGGCTGACATTCGCGCTGAGCTTCCTTGTCGTCGGTGTCCCGTACTGGCTGATCCCCTACGACAGCGTGAACGTGCCGAACGCCCTCTACGGGCCGGGCTTGTTCGTGGTCGGCCTCTCGGCTTTCGCGCTGCGCCTTCATCGAACGGCAACGCTGCGCAAGGTCGTGCTCGTGATCGGAGGCGCGGTGCCCGCCGCCGTCTTCGCGCGCGTCGCCGTCGAGGGGGTCATCGACCCGACCTCGCACAACCTGTGGCCGCTCGAGGTCGTGATCGCGCTGTTCGTCGGGTTCGCTGTGGCTCTGCCAGCGGCGGTCGTCGGGAACCTGCTCGGCGCGGTGTGGATCAGCGACAGGGCTCATCGAGAACGATAGTTCCGAAGACGGCGCCCGCAGCGCGTACACCGCTGAGATCGACGAATCGATTGCTCTTCACCGACACGAGCCCGCTCACGACGCTCGTGTTCGCGCGGCATTATCACGGCTACGCACTCCCCCGCCTGGAGGAGCTCGCTTCGAAATCGGCGGCGCGCTATGCGCGCGTTTTCCTGTGCGCGGACGATATCCCGTACGAGAACTCCTGGGACCGCTCCGGCGAAGCCAATCCGCATCAGCTGCAGGTGTGGACGATCCAGGAGCTCGAAGCGCGGCAGATCCCGTTCGTCGAGCTGCGGGGGTCGCTGGAGGAACGAATCGCCGCAGCCGCGGCTCACCTGCCAGTGTGAAGCACGGCCCGAGCTCGCGCATTCGACCGTCGAAGGCCAGGATGCATCCACGAAGCCTCGTGCCGCATTCGACTGATCCGACAGAGGAATCCGCCGTCGATGTCACACGGAGGGCATGTCGATCGTCATCGTGTCAAAATCCACTGAAGGAGAGCGCGATGCGCACCGGGATTCGTGAACGGAACCGTCTCGCCGTCGGCTTCGGTGTCTTCGTCGATCCGGCGGAGGCAATAGTCTCTGCCTCGGAGTGGACCGCGTGATGACGAACCATCAACCCGACGATCCGGCCGCCAGCTTCGCCCCGGCACGGCGGAAGCTGATGCGCGTCGCCTACCGCATGCTGGGCTCCGTGGCCGATGCCGAGGACATCGTGCAGGAAGCCTTCATCCGCTGGATGAAG